>NZ_JAACGC010000091.1:0-12753 GCF_029237385.1 Aeromonas sp. 1HA1 | reverse complement strand
TATCCGGGCCGCTACAAGCAGGACGGCAGTGGCAAGGCGTTTGCCCAGCACCGCCTCGATGCGCTGCGCAATGACGCGGTCAGCGGCAGTGGCAAGTCCAACAGCGCAGCCCTCTTGCCGGGCCAGAGTTTCTCGCTGACCGAGCACCCGAACGGCAGCCTCAACACCGACTGGCAAATTGTGCGTATCAGCCACACCGGCGAACAGCCCCAGGCGCTGGAAGAGGAGGGCGGCAGTGGCCCGACCGTCTACCACAACGAATTTGGCGTGGTCAAAGCGAGCACCACCTGGCGGGCGCGTATTGGCAGCCCCGAGGCACCCCACAAGCCAATGGTGGATGGCCCACAAATCGCGAGCGTGGTGGGCCCAGAAGGGGAAGAGATTTACTGCGACGAGCATGGCCGGGTGAAGCTTCAATTCCCGTGGGACAGATACGGCAGCTCCAACGACCAGAGCTCCTGCTGGGTACGGGTGAGTCAGGGCTGGGCCGGTGGCCAATACGGCATGATGGCCATCCCGCGCATCGGCCACGAGGTCATCGTGAGCTTTTTGGAAGGGGACCCCGACCAGCCCATCGTCACCGGTCGCACCTTCCATGCCACCAACCGGCCGCCTTACGACTTACCGGCGAACAAGACCCGTACCGTGTTGCGTACCGAGACCCATCAGGGGGATGGTTTCAACGAGCTGCGTTTCGAAGACCAGGCGGGTCAGGAAGAGATTTACATCCACGGTCAGAAAGACCTGAATGTGCTGATAGAGAACGATGCGGCTTGGCACATCAAGCATGACCAGCACACCGACATCGACAACGAGCGCGTCACCCGCATCAAGGCCAACGACCACCTGACGGTGGAGGGTGAGAAGCGCGACCACATCAAGGGCGAATATTCGCTAACGGTGGAGGCCTCCCTTCACCAGAAGATTGCACAAGCACTATTGGTGGAAGCGGGTCAGGAAATTCACTTCAAGGCCGGTAACAAGATTGTACTGGAAGCAGGCTCAGAGCTGACGCTCAAGGTCGGTGGCAGCTTTGTGAAAGTTGACCCCAGTGGTGTCACCCTGGTCGGTCTCAGCATCAAGATGAACTCCGGCGGCAGTCCCGGCTCTGGTTCTGGGTGGGCAGGTCAGATGCCCGGCCTGCCAATGGGGGTTGCATTAGCGCCTTATGTTGTACCGCCAACACCAGAGATGATCCCGGCCATGTTGGTCGCGGCAAAAGCCGGTGTGGTAGCAATGCCCATGTGTGGCAAGCGCTCTAATGGCACATGTGAACGGGGGGACTGCACATGCAAACTCGATGGGAACAGTTAACATCCCTGCATCGGTTTTCTCCCGATAGCCTGTCAATCAACTACTTGCTGATTGATATGGCGCGTTGGGAAGAGGCGCAAGAGGTGATCCATCAGCTCATTGAACAGCCTGAATTGACACTGTTGTTTGCTGGTACGCACCATCAAGCCTTGTTGGAGGTGAGCCCTCTTTTAGTGGCCCTCCCCTCCGGGCTTGCTATCAGGGAAACGTTGCTCACGGAAGTGCGGGAGAGACGCGCAGGCGTTGCGCTGCGCGCAGCGCTCTCTTGCGAAGCGTTGGCCAACCATTTCAGACAGTTCCTGACGGTGCCAGATGGGCAGGGACAAAGCTATCTGCGTTTTTATGATCCGGCCATTTGGCTGGCTATCTATGCCAGCCAGTATGATGCCCCCTTGATGGGCTCAGTGTTGGACGCCGTGTACTTACCTGACTGGTGCTCTGCAACCTGGTGTGAAATTGTCAGTTCCGGGCACCAAGCTGCACTTCAACAACCGGTGCGTCTGAGTACAGAACTGCTGGCCATGGCTCAGAAAACCCGTCTGCTCTATAGCTTGCAAGCAACCCCGATTGACCCGGCCCTGTGCTATGGTCTTGCATCTTCGCTTGCATGCCTGATTGATAAAGGGATGACCGAGCAATGGGAACTCATGCCTTGGTTAACCCTGCTTAATGATTATCCCGCCCCCGTGTTGGATGGCCGCATGGCACAGTGGTTGGCCACCTTCGATATTGAGTGCCATGAGCCGCTGGCTGTGGCAAACCATTTTTGGCAGCATCAGACCCATAAGCCAGTGGAGGCGTTATAGATGTCCGCACCAACCACGACTACGTCACCTGTACTGAACAATGTCATTGATGAAGGACTGTGTCAGTCGCCGACCATGTTGCCTTTTGTTCCGTTGCCAGCGCCTGCATCAAATGAGTCGTTTGCAGCGGTCAAATCCCCCTGCTCGGCAAAAGAGTTTGAAGACATCTTCTACGTCAGCGGCTCCAACTGTTTCTGGCTGGTCGAGAAAAAAGCCTTCAAGAAGATAAAAATGGTGGTCAGTGAGTTTGAAGCCAAGGTGCTTGGCTCATCCAGCAAGCTGCAGGCACTGGCTGCACAAGGTATTCAACTCGATAGCCTGATGATTAGCCCAACGGCATACAGCTTCTTGACCCTGGCCCAGCAGCAGGAATGGAGCAACATTCAGGCTCGTAGGCCATCCAGCCCGACCTTTTCACCCTATGGGGATAACAGCCAAGCTGCAGTACACAAGCAATTTATCAATCTGGCGGCTCAGGATGCCAAATGTATCGAGCAACTGGAGCAGCTCAAACGTCAGGGGATAGAGCAAGCCAAGGCGCAAGGGTATGAAGTCGATAACAATGGCCACTACTATGACCCTCGTCAGGTCAAAATCGGCAAATTGATCGCGCAATACAACAAGGCCCGCGCCGCGTTTGTGGCAGAAAAGCCTCCGGCAGAGCAGGTTGAATCGCTACGACAGGCGGTGCTGAAAACCCAGACTCTGATGCAGGAGCACAGCAACGATCTGATGTGGCCGAGTGATGATTGGTTTAGCCATCGTCAGGGGACCCTGGCCAAGATGACTGCGGCGCAACAGACCCTCAATCGCTGCATCAGCGAGCTTGGCGCATTAGGGGTCGCCGTGCCGGAGTTTGCTCTGAGCGGCATAGAGGGGTGTGTGGCCGGTGATAAATGCTATGCCAGTTGGTACGCCTATCTGGCTCAGAAAAAGCAGGCCGAAGAGGAACTGGAGAAGACCACCAAGGCATTCTTGACCGCGCTCGATAGCGGTTATGCCGCCAGCAGCGACAAAGACAATCCCTTGTTGCCACCCCAGCAAATGTTTCAGCGCCAGCTCGATGCCATCAATGCGGCCCACAAGCAAGCGAACGAGCTGTACGAACAGGCACTGCTGGCCTGCTCCCGCCAAGTGCCACCTCGGGTATTGGCATGGGAGGGGGAATATCAGCGCCAACCCATGGACGTATTGACCAAGGGGGATTATCCGCTGCGCGAGATTTGCTCGGCTGCGTTATCGGTAGAGCTGCTTAGCTACTTCAGTCTCTGGCAGTTGCCGGTTGACAAGGTCAAGGAGCGGGCAGGTGATTTACTCAAACTGGATAAGGATCCGGTTCTGCTCGCCCTGCTGGCGCAAGATGGCATTACCCCTCTCCCGCTGCAAAAGGGCTGGTTCTACAAAGAGAGCGGCGCCCTCAATTTTGACAAGGTGGCCGACTACCTGGAGCAGAAGAACATCAAGGTGACGGCGCTGGATTCCTGGCGTAGCCGCTTTGCCGGGCACCTTGGCACACTGCTCTATCGCTCTGACAAGCAGGTGGAGTTTGGTCCCTTTGATGAGTCACCCCAGGCGCAGCTGATGCGGATGATGAGTTACAGCGACTGGAAGGGCAAACTCAGCAGTTCCGGCAAGATAGACCCTCCGCCGATGACGCTGACCTATCAGGACGGCACCGTCTCCATGCCTGGGCCGAGCGCCAGCTTGTCGGTCACGGCGGAGTTTTATCCTCTGCGTGGAGAGATCGATCTGTTCAGGATCACCTTGCCACGAGGTGCGAAGCCCACAATAGCAACCCTGATCGCCCCCAAGAGTGGCAACAAATACCAGATCAATCTGGGCACTTGGGCCGTAGATGTCCATGCCAAGGCGTGGGGCAAAGCGGGCGCCATGCTCAAAGCAGGCCGCGAGGCATCGCTTAATGCCAGCGTCGGGGGCATTAGTCTCAGCGGGCTCGATGTGGCGGTCAAGGCTGAAGAGAAGGGAGAATTTACGGCCGAGGTCGGGGCAGAGGTGGGCTGCAGTCTGTCAGGACGCCTGCTTTGGACACCGGATAACAGCATGATCCAGCGTCTGAGGATAGATGGTCAAGCCGCTAAGCTGCCGCTTCAGCTATGCAAAGCCACCACCGGGCTGAAGGCCGAAATCAAGAACACGCTGAGTGAGTTCCCCTTTATCCTGAGCTGGCGCAATAACCGGATGCGGTTGGGGGTCAAGGCCGGGGTACTGGGAGGCAGCGCCAAGGCCAAAGGCTATTTCGAGTTTGAAGTGGACTGGCAATCTACCGGTTATGTGGTGGCCATGTTTCAGGACCTGCTGCGCCGCTGCAACTACGAGCGGGTCGAAGTCTTCGCCGATGAGGAGAGCTATCAGCGGCTCTCCAGGGCCAGTCAGTTGGCACTGCTGCTGGGGGTCAATATTGGCCAGATAGTGGCGGCTGAGAAAGACTTTGTCGACAGGATTTATGGCAAGCTTAATCGCAGGCAGAATGCGGGTCTGGTGGCGTGGACTTTGTCGGGTCACCGGTTGCCTCGCAGTGATAACCCATCAGTCAATGTGGCCGCTATCTCGCCAGGAGAAGCCCAAGAACGAGAGCCCAAACTGCAGGCTTGGGCCGAACAACTGCTGCCGGAGGCGCTGGGCTCTTTGCTGGGAACCATGGTGGCCAGTCCAGACGAGTTGCGCGTTCGTTCTGTGAATGTTGATTTATCGACGAAAGAAGTCCATGCCTTGCAACAGTTAACAATATCTCGTCTATTGGGTTGGCTAAATAGCCGCGATCATGCAGTGCTGCAGCGTAATCGCCGTAAATTTACCGAGGCTGTTGTGAGAATGCACTCACCAATGGTTCATGATAAAATTGCGGCCTATCAGAGAAATATCAAGGAGTTGGATAACTTTATGGCTAAGGCGGCGATGAAGAGCCCTGTCTTGGATGATGAAATTATTCGTTACAACATAGCCCGCCAAGCACTGCTCAATCCTGGCTATGAACGTGCCACCCGCACTCTAGAGCCAAGTGGCAAGGATTATCCCAAGGTCGCGCAAACAGATTGGAGCGCCCCACAATGAAATTACTATTTTTAACCGCCCTGCTGCTCAACACCCCAGTATGGGCAACCCAAGAGCGCGCCCAGGAACTTTATGATTTGGCGGTGGTACCCTGGGAGCAAGGCACCAAAAAAGGGGCCGATCTGATGTGGCAGGCTGCAGATGCTGGCAATGCCAGGGCGCAATGTTTGATTGCCAAGGGCAACTTGCAATCTGTGTGGGTATGGTCCGATCTCTCATATAAATATTTTAAAATGGCGGCGGATCAAAACGCTCTATGTGGATTATTGGCTCTATCTGTTGATGCGGAAGGCGGCGTGCCCATTATGCGTCCTAAACAATTTGAAATAGATAATATTTCAATCGGGGAATATGAAAAGCGGTTGAATGCTATCTTGGCTGAACAGGTTGTGAGGGGGGACGTCGAGGCGTTGAAACTAAAAGGGTTCCTGAGTGACAATAAAAATGAAGAGTGTGCCTTGTTTGAAAAGGCAGCACAAAAAAACGATCCCGATGCTCAGTTTAGACTGGCCAACAAAATTGAAGATGGTTGTGGTTGGTATTTAATTCCTGGTTCTCGTCAAAAGGCAGTCCATTACTGGATAGAGCAAGCAGCCAACCATGGCAACCCTAGAGCCATGGAGGAGATGGCGGGTCTTGCCCATGACGCGGGCGACTTTAAAGGGATGCTGGCGTGGTTTGATAAGGCCATTGCAACCGGCAACAAAGATAGTTTGGCGTTCGCAAGCAAATTCTTTATGGGATCTTACTCTTTAATATTCAATCTTCCCGAAAAGTATCAAGACCCCGTAAAAGCCTACGCCTTTAACTATATTCTGCGGCAATATGACCCCAAGGATAATGCTGAAGACTTGTCGCCATACAGTCGCTTAAAAGTGCTTGACGATAAGTTAACCAAGGCAGAAAAAGAGCAAGCAATTACGTGGGCTAAAGAGTGGATGAAAAACCATCAGGTTCGTACCTACGGATTGGTGTTTAATTAGCCGCGACAGCTCGGCACTACAGTCGTTGCCATCAATCGACGGAGGCGGTGCTGAAAAAACCGCCCAGTTAAGTCGGCTTCACACTCTCTAGAGGGGGCTGAAAGGTAGTTGATCGTTAGAAGGCGGCGCATCCGCTTTGTGCCCATCAGGTGGCTGTGTAGCACGTCATACAGCACTACCTCATTGTTCAGGATCACACGCCCCCAAGAGTGGCAACAAATACCAGATCAATCTGGGCACCTGGGCCGTAGATGTCCATGCCAAGGCGTGGGGCAAAGCGGGCGCCATGCTCAAAGCGGGCCGCGAGGCATCGCTTAATGCCAGCGTCGGGGGCATTAGTCTCAGCGGGCTCGATGTGGCGGTCAAGGCTGAAGAGAAGGGGGAATTTACCGCTGAGGTCGGGGCTGAGGTGGGCTGCAGTCTGTCAGGACGCCTGCTTTGGACACCGGATAGCAGCATGATCCAGCGTCTGAGGATAGATGGTCAAGCCGCTAAGCTGCCGCTTCAGCTATGCAAAGCCACCACCGGGCTGAAGGCCGAAATCAAGAACACGCTGAGTGAGTTCCCCTTTATCCTGAGCTGGCGCAATAACCGGATGCGGTTGGGGGTCAAGGCTGGGGTATTGGGGGGCAGCGCCAAGGCCAAGGGCTATTTCGAGTTTGAAGTGGATTGGCAATCTACCGGTTATGTGGTGGCCATGTTTCAGGATCTGCTGCGCCGCTGCAACTACGAGCGGGTCGAAGTCTTCGCCGATGAGGAGAGCTATCAGCGGCTCTCCAGGGCCAGTCAGCTGGCACTGCTGCTAGGGGTCAATATTGGCCAGATAGTGGCCGCCGAGAAGGACTTTGTCGACAGGATCTATGGCAAGCTTAATCGCAGCCAGAATGCAGGTCTGGTGGCGTGGACGTTGTCTTATCATCTGCTGCCGAAGCGGGCTAATCCCAATCCGGCTTTGCGCCCGGATACGGCTGGCGATGCCAAGGCCAATGCAGCAACGGAGGCCAAGTTAAAAGAGTGGGCCAATGGTCTACTGCCGGAGGCATTGGGCTCGTTATTGGGGACCTTGATGGCAAGCTCCAAAGGACTGAAATTGAACAATCCACCAGTCAATTTATCAGATAAAGAAACCCATGTATTGCAGCAATTAACCATCGCACGTTTGGTTGATTGGCTCTATAGCGGTAAAGCCACTCCTGATAATCGCCATAAGTTTCAAGAGGCGATAAGCCGCATGAACGACATTAATGTGCAAGATCAGATTGGTGCTTATAAAAGAAATTTAATGCTTCTCGATGACTATATGGATTCAATTGTAAAAGGAAGTAGTGAATCACGTATTGCATCATCTATGTATCATAGAGCAAGAAATGCACTGTCAAATATTGATTGGGAAAAAGCGCAGCGTAAATACAAGATTTCTAATATGTATGGTCTTTCTCAGATTCAGGATGGATGGAATGTTAAGAGTTAAGCAGTTTTCAATGTTGATGTTGATTTCGTTATTTTCAATGTCATATGCAAACGCTATGGAGGATAAGGCTGCAACCGCCGAGGCGCTTTATCAACAAGCAGTGACCCCCTATGAACAAGGGTGGCGTAAAGGGCTTGATTTGATGTGGCAAGCAGCTAATGCGGGAAATATCAAGGCGCTATGCCTGATTGCCAGAGGTTATCAAGGTACATCTTTGATTGTTAATGCTGATGCACAAACATATTTTAAAAAAGCGGCGGAATTAGGCGGGCTATGTGGCATGCAAGCATTATCTAATCTCGGTAGTGGCCCCATTTTAGATGCGTCATTATCAGACCATTCCGGCGATCAAAATTGGACCGAGATTTTGCTTGAGACAGCTAAAAAAAGAGCATACGAAGGTCAGTTGGACGGTCTACGGTCGTATGCGTTGATACAGGCAGCCAAAGGGAATGGCAATGGTTTCTGTAAATGGATGGAAAAAGCGGCAGATTTAGGGGATGCCGATGCCATGAACCAATTGGCAGGAGCAATTCGTGATGGCTGTGGCTGGTATATTATTCCTGGCTCACGTGATAAGGCTGTACGCCACTGGACAGAAAAAGCCGCCAATCATGGTAATCCAAGAGCTATGGAGGTTATGTCTAGCTATGCTGAGAAAGACAAAGATATTGTTGGAATGCTGGCTTGGCTCGAACGTGCAGCCAATACAGGAAATATTAACTCGATAAGGAACTATAGCACTTATCTGATGGGAGGCGATGAGTTTACCATTCCAATTCCTGCTGATATGCAAAGCAATAAAAAAGCTTACGCTTGGTTATATGTATTAACCCATCAACTACCGCCAGAAACTGAGGAGTCAGCCTATTCCCGCTCTGTTAAAGAACTCAGTATTCTTGAAAAAAAACTCTCAGCGAACGAAATGGAAGAGGCTAAATCTTGGGCTAACGAATGGATGAAAACGCATCAAGTTAGAAGTTACTTCCTGGAGTTCGGAATGTAACAGAGTTTGTTATGACTGCAAAAACCACCTGACAGGCAAGGCTAATGGCCAGGGAAGGCGCCACATCAGCTGTATGCCCATCAGGTGGCTGCGTAGCATACCGGATTAGCCCATAATACAGCACTACCTCATCCGTCACTTTTCACTCAGCGTAGATTTTCCTCATGACATACCGTGCTATATGGCTGGCACTAGCAGCCAGCATGCTTGCAGCCTGTTCTTCCACTGCCCCACGTACTGATGCCGAGCTATCCCAAGCCGCAAAGCAGGGGGATGGCCGCGCCCAGTATGAGCTGGCCAAACGTCTAGCGAGCCAGCCCGATTACCCCAACGCCATGCACTGGATGCAGCAGGCCGCCGAGCAGTCAGGCCCCTTGGCCGCCGATCAGCAGATCCGCGCTAACGCAGCGTGGCAAGTGGGTGACTGGTATCAGGCTGGGCTCGGTGAGCCCAAAAATCCGGCACTTGCCAATCAGTGGTGGCAACGTTCTGCGCGGCTTGGCAACACCCATGCCAGCTATCGACTGGGCGTGATGTGCCAGGAGCTGCATCAAGGCAAGCTGGTGAGTGAATGCCTCGACTGGTTCGAGCAGGCCGCCAAGCGGGATCATGCCGAAGCGCAGTTAGTCCTGGCACTGTGGTACAGCAAACAACCGGGGGCTGATGCTGATGCCGTCAAATGGTTAGAAAAAGCGGCAGAACTGGGCAACCGTGATGCCCAGTACCTGCTGGGTCAGCGCTATGAAATGGGCAAAGGGGTTGCCAAACGGCCGGATATTGCCCAGCGCTGGAATGATAAAGCCGCTGCCCAACAGCAACCGGACGCCTTGTTGCTGCAAGCTAAACAGGCGCTTCCTTCTAATGCTTTCGCTGCCTATCAGCGCGCCGCCAATGCGGGTTCTGCCGAAGCTGAATTCTGGCTAGGGATGGCATATCTGGCAGGGGAGCAAGTCCCCGCAGATCCCGCTTTGGGGCGCTATTGGCTGGAGCTGGCAGCCGGACACGGTTCCCACGAAGCCGAGTACCAACTGAGCTTGCTGCAGGTAGACCGGGAGCAGCAGGCCCACTGGTTAACGCTGGCCGCTGACGGTGGCGTAACCAAAGCGTTGTTTGAGCTGGCGGAGTTACAGCAGGACCAGGGGGCTTTGGAGCAAGCCAGAGCCAGTTATGCCAAGGCCGCTCAACAGGGCCACACGGCAGCGCAATACGCCTACGGTGAAATGCTGCGTTTGGGCCAAGGGGGAAAAGAGGATTACACGCTGGCACTCAAGCAGTATCGCTTGGCCGCTCAGCGAGGCGACCGCATGGCCCAATACCGGATGGGGACGCTGCGTGAGAAAGGTCTGGGGGCACCGCGCAACCGGATACATGCCTATGCCTGGCTCTCCTTGGCCGCCACCGAAGGGATGCCTGAAGCCATGCAGGCCCGTGACGAGCTGGAGGCCGCGATGACCAAACCGGAAGTCAAACAGGCTCAGAAGTTGTCGGAACACTGGTTTGGCAAGATGTTATTAACCGTCAGGAAACGCTAAAAAAAGAACATAGAAGGACGCGGCCATTTGGCCGCGTCCTTCTTATTCAGTTGGTAAATCACCAGCCACAAACTCAGCCCACGCATCCATCATAAGACGACGTTGGTCCAGCAAGTCAGTACGGTGGTATGTCAGGCGTTGCTGCAATGGATAGGCATCTGTACCGGTCTCAGGCACAATGTTCGATTAGATAGACCTGATAATTGGTAGTTCAGCTGATGGCACGAATACTAACCAAAGCGCAATTGAGTAAACTAGAAAGTAAGAGCCAAGCCGAGCTGTTGGCTGTCGTGCTTGACTTGGCAACGCATCTCCCCCTCGCCAAGAAACATCTGATTAACCAGCACCTTACTGCTGAGGATGCCTTATTGGCATTGGCCAAAAAAGAGTATAACAAGCTCACTCGTCGCCCCCCTTCCTGGGATTATAAGGAGGTGGATGCCTTCTTCGATACCTTGCAAAATCAGTTTATTCCGTTGCTGGCCAAGGGGATTGTCGCCTCCCCAAGGGAGGGTGAAGTCTTCGCCCTCGAGTTGCTGGCCCATACCAGAGAGTTGTATGAAAAGATGGATACTTCCAGTGGAAGCTGGGAGGACTACCATCTTGCGCTGGTCGAACAGTGGCTGATGGCGATCGCTGCTCAACGAGAGTTTGTCACCCCAGAGGTGCTGGCTCGTCGATTGCGTGAAGGATTGTCAGACATTGATCCATCGATCAGCATTACTTGCCTGTTTGATTACCGTGATGTGCTCGGTTCCTCGTTGATGAGAGCCTTGCGGGATAGCTATGCGGCAGCAGGTCTATTGCCAGAGGCGTTGGGGTTGAGCTTTGAGTTGCGTGATATTGCGTTTTTTGATCGGGTGCAACAGGCTGGCCTCTTTAGCCACCCCCGTCAGCAGATTGACTATGCCAGACTGCTGATCGACGAATTACGCGCCGATCAAGCCATCGCGGTATTAGAGGCAATGGACTCAGACCTATTGCAGCGCCACCGCCAATTGAACGTGTGGAATCAAGTGTTGATCCGGGCCTATCTGGAAGAGGGACGCCGAGCTGACGCTCATGCTCAGGCATTACGCGCGTTTGCTGCCACACGGGCAAACTCGTTTTTTGCGAGTTATTGCCAAAGTGGGGATGAGACCAGAGAGGTAGCATTAGGCCAGTTTGTTACTATTGCCGAATCATGGGGGCTGCGCGAGGTATTGTTGCTGCTAGAGGAGGTTGAAGCATGGCCGCAACTGGCGCAACGGCTTGAACAGTGTACAGATGCAGACTTGCAGGAGGATCTCTCACTCCTTAGTGGTTCAACCGTGCGAACTTGGTCGAGCCGCCTCTATCAGCAGGGATTTATCGTGGTGGCAGTGCGGCTACGTCGTCAATTGGTGGCCAATGTCGTTAATCAGGGCAAGAGCACCTACTACTCGGGGGCAGCCTCAGATCTGAAAAAGAGCCTAGATTATCAGGCGGCCTTAAAGGTAGAACAAGAGGACGGAGAGAGACCTCTTTGTTCGCCACAGGAGTATCTGAATCAGCTTTATCAGCAGCACAAACGCAAGAGCAGTTTCTGGGAGGCGGTTCGTCAAAAGCTACCAGCCATTACCATTTCGGCGAGCGGTGTGCACTATCAGACCGTGAATAAATAAGGCGCTAACACCTTTCACTCGGTCAGTCAGCTTGTGCTGGTGTTCCATGCGCCCTTGGCTGTCTAACGCCTCAATAGCACTCCTCTGAACGGCCAGTGCAAACCGCACTGCTTGTACTTCTTGCTATTGCTACAGGGGCACGGCTCGTTAGTGAATGCCACCAACGGTTTAGTGTGTGCCGGGCGTTCACTACGTTGCGTCAGAAAGTGGCATGCAGGATACGAGCAGCAAACCGAGTCTTAGTGGCTGCGGATATTGGAAGCGATGGCGCACCGAGCCCTCGGTGAAATAAGGGCTCGGCTAGAATGGGCTGTCGCAAAAAACGCGTGGCGGGTAAAGCAGAAAAAATCATTACAAAACAAGACCTTGAATGACATTTTAATTGATGTCTTTTCTTAAGGTCCTGTACATGTAGCACTATTAGGAACAGTTATTTAGTGCTGAGCGCCTTTCCATTTTTCCACTAGCTTCTCATTCATTTTGAAATCAATTACGTTTGGCGAACTTTCAATTGCTGCCTTTTCAGCATTACGCTCTTTCTGTTTTTCATATTTGGCTTTCAGATTGCTGAATACCATTTTTGGCAACAAAACAAAGCTGGCAAACAGAACATTTTTGGCACCATCGTAAATAATGTTTTCAATAAATGGTTTATAGCTTTCATCACCTGTAAATTGAATGGCAACCGCGATGAATTCATCAACGACGCTTCCCTCTCGTGCCTCTTTCAGCGCCCAAACAATACCACTCTCTCCCTCTTTATATAGAGGGATATCAAGTTCTTTGGTTACTTGTTCAAGCTCTGACTCTTATACACAAATATTGTGAACTGATTGGCACTTTTCCCGATTTCCAGGATCTGATCTCCTATGTGACTCCCGAACATGGTAACGATCATGCTAACTTTTGCTCTTCATCGTGCGGCC
>NZ_JAACGC010000090.1:0-13601 GCF_029237385.1 Aeromonas sp. 1HA1 | reverse complement strand
GGATGCAAGATTTTGCCAGATCGATACCAATCGTTGTAATGTTCATCACGGTCGCCTCTCTCAATCAGTGGAAAGTTTCATTCGCCACTTTGACACGTTAGATGCCGTTTTGGGGAGGGGCGACCATCCCATTATAGATGGCATCTTTGTCGGCCATATTCTGGGCCAGAACGGGCTGGCTGGCATGATGCTGGCGTATCCCATCTGCGCCGTGCTCTATGCGGTGGGGGCGCTCATCGGTATGGGCTCCTCGTCCCTCGCTTCCTTCTACCTCGGCAAGGGGGAGCAAGCGAAGGCGCGCCACATAGTCGGCAATGCGCTGGTGATGGTGCTGATCGCTTCGGCCGTGCTCGCCTTCATCGGCATCCGTTATGGCGAGTCCATGCTGGCCTGGATGGGGGCCGAGGGGGAAATTTTCGATGCCGGCCTCGCTTATCTGCAGTGGTACGCTTGGCTCGGGGTGTTTGCCGTACTCTCCATGGCGTTCACTGCCCTGCTGCGCAATGACGGACGACCCGGTCTCGCTACCTGGATCCTGGTCGGCGGCGGCGTGCTCAACGTGCTGCTCGACTATCTGCTGATGGCTGTCCTCCCCTGGGGCCTCGCAGGAGCGGCCATCGCCACCATGCTCTCCCAGGCGGTGACCGGCGGCCTCTGTCTGTGGCACTTCTTCACTCCGCGCAGCCAGTTGCGTATTGGCTGGGATACGCTCATGCCGGATTGGCGACTGATGCGGGAGACACTGCGGCTCGGGGTATCGAGCTTTCTGATGTACCTCTACCTGTCGGTGGTGCTGGCGCTGCACAACAAGGCGCTGCTGGTGGTGGGCACCTCGCTGCACGTGGCCGCCTATGGCGTCATCAGCTACAGCGAGGCCTTCTTTTATCTCATCTTCGAGGGGATCGCCATGGGCATACAGCCCATCGCCAGCTTCAACGCCGGTGCGGGCAACTGGCAACGGGTACTGCGGGTGCGCAACCTGGCGCTGGGAGTCACCCTGCTGGTGGCGCTGTGCGGTATCATCCCGCTCTATCTCTGGCCGGAAGGGGTTGTCTATCTGTTTGTCGGCGACAACGCGGCCCTCTTGCCGGTGGCGAGCCTCGGCATCTGGCTCTACTTCTGGGGCCTGCCGATGGAAGGGCTATTGCTGGTAGGGGCCACCTACTTCCAGGCCATCAACCGGCCCCGCATCGCCTCCCTGCTCACCGGCGGCAAGCTGGTACTGATTGGCGGCTTCCTGTGGGGCTTCTCTTCCCTGTGGGGCGTGGCCGGGGTCTGGCTGGCGTTGCCGACTTGCAGCACTGTGCTGGTGCTGGTGATGTGGCGGGCCATGCGCAAGGAGGCCCGCCTGCACGCCGCCGCCACCTGATACACCGCCATCCCTCCATGAAAAAGGCAGCCCAGGCTGCCTTTTTCGTTTTATCCGGCCTGCTCATCACTGCAGATGGCCTGGATTGGCTATGTCGCGTCAGGGTTTGAAGGCCCCGATAAAGATGGCGGGATCGACGCGGGCATCGTTGAGACTGACGTTCCAGTGCATGTGGGGGCCAGTGGCGCGACCGGTGGCACCAACCCGGCCGACGATGCCGCCACGGGGCAGGCTCTGTCCCAGGGTCACATCGATCTTCGACATGTGGCAGAACATGCTGATCATCCCCTGGCCGTGGTCGACAAAGACGGTGTTGCCATTGAAAAAGTAGTTGCCGATCAGGATCACCTTGCCGGCGGCCGGGGCCTTGATCGGGGTACCGGAACCGACCGCGAAGTCGAGACCTGAGTGGGGGTTGCGCTCTTCACCGTTGAAGAAACGGCGCAGGCCGAACGGGCTGGAGAGCGGGCCCTGTACCGGTTTGTCGAACAGCAAGTTGCTGGGCTGGGTAGGGCTGAAGGTTTGGTAGGCACGGGTTTGCTCCGCCAGTTCGCGGTTGATGCGCACCATATCCTCGGCCAACGGATTGACCTGGCGGCCGTTCTTCAGCTTGATGTGCTGCTCGCGGTAGTGCTTGCTGCCGACCGTGAAACTGAGGGAGCGGCCATCATTCACCATCAGCGTATGAGCCCCTGGCTGGCCGTTGAGGGGAATGCCGACGATGGCTATCCAGCGGCGATCCTCTTCCCGCACCACCAGCACGGGCTTGTCCTGATAACGGGCGGCTGGGGCCTGCTCTGCATTGCCAAGCGGCACCACGGCAACGCCGCCCGGCACTGGATGGTTGAGCAGACGGCTGATAAATCCCTCGGCGAGGGCAGATTGGCTGGCCAGCAGTAACAAAATACAACAAACAACTCTTATGACGGTTCCACGCTATGGGCTGGGTCAAACGAACAAGGGTAAGGGCATCAGGAGGCTGGCTGGAAGCGCTGATAGATGGCCTCCATCTGGACCGATACCTCCTGGCGAACCAGCTCCAGCTCCAGCATCTCTTGCACGACTTTCAGTTGGCTCGGGTTGAGGAAGGCGCGGCTGCTCTCCAGCACACGCTGGGTATAGGCCTTCTGGTTCTCCAGATAGGTGCCGGCATCGCCACTCTCCTGCTGGGCCAGTTGCTGGTTGGCATCGCTCAGCAGACGCGTCAGGGATTGGCGCTGGGTCGGGGCCAGCAGCTCGCCGCGCTCCGCCAGTCGGCCCTGGATCTCCAGCAGGCGGTTGATGTCACCCGAGTAGAGCTCCTGTTCCAACCGGGTGCGCGTGTCGTCACCCAGCAGGTTGCTGATGTTGCTCCAGATGCGTTGGCTCTCCTGCTCGTAGGCATCGGGGTGATCGAAGCCAAGGCGATAGAGTTCGCGCAACTGCTCCTGCACCTGACCGCGCACGTCCTCCACCACGTCCAGCCGATCGAAAACGGTAGTGAGCTGGCTGCCCTGCTCGGCATCGTAGAGCCGTTCTATCAGCACAGAGCCGTCGCTGGACTGGCTCCACTGGCTGATGGCGGCCTCCAGCTCCGGATTGGGGGCCATGGCCTCCTGCGCGGGGGCGGATTCCCCCTGCGTGCCTTTGCCGGGTAGCTTGGCCATCAGGTTCTGACTGGCGCTCTGGCTGGCCGCTGTGTCGCACTGGACCACAGCGGCGTTTTCAGCGGAGTCGGGTTGCGGGTGAGACGCTCTGGTGGCGGGTTGAGCCTGCCATTGCCAGAGGTTGAGCAGCAGGGAAGCCAGCAGGATCGGTGCCAGATGAAGTGTACGCATCTTGGATTCTCTTGAATAAGTAAATGCCCCTTGCGCGGGGGTCTCTTATGATAACCGTAACGCCTGATACAAGCAGCCTTGATGTGCGAAGTGCCAACCCATGATCGTCCGCCATTGAGTCAGCCGTCCCATGGCTCTAGAATCAGCAGCCAGCCCGTCATCATCTGAGGAAACGTTATGAATGGATTGTCCCCCCTGCGCGCCGAGCTGGCCCGTCACCCCATCGGGCGTGGCTGGGTCTGGGTGCGATCTGGCTTCGATGTCTTCAACAAGGGCATGGGCGTCAGTGTCGCCATGGTCCTGATCTGGTTCGCGGTCGGTCTGCTGCTGGAACGCCTGCCGGCGGGTGGCCTTATCTCTCAGTTGCTCTACATGGTGTGGGGCGCGGGCTGGATGGTGGTAGCCCAGCGCGGCTACGAGGGCAATCAGCTCAAGTTTGCCGACTTCTTCGCCGGGTTTCGCAACAAGCTGACTCCGCTGATGCTGGGTGGCCTGCTGGTGCTGGCTCTGTTTACCCTGATCGGACTCATCTGCCTGGCGTTGCTCTCCATGTGGGGGTTGACCCCCCTGCTGACCCAGGATCCCGCATCCATGGTGGCGAGCGTGGCGCAGGTGCAGGGGCTGCTGCTCTGCCTGTTGCTGGGGTTAGCACTGCTGATCCCCGTACTGATGGCCATCACCTTCGCACCGGCCCTCATCTATTTCCATGATGTCGGCATATTGCAGGCCGCCAGGCTCAGCTTCAAAGGCTGTCTGATCAACATGTGGCCCTTCTTCTGGTGGGGGCTGATCGGCGCCGGGCTGATGCTGTTGGGTGCCGCCCTGATGTTGGTCGGCCTGCTGGTGGTGATACCGGCCCTCAACTACTCCATCTATGTGGCGTATCGGGATATCTATCTGGATGTGTCGCAGGAGGTACACACCGAGGCGCCGCTCACCGGCTTCGAAGCCTGATCCGGATGCAAGTGACCGGGATGTCATGATTAAAAAGGGGCCTGCGGGCCCCTTGTGCATGGTGACGTTACTCCTGCCACATGGGATCGGCCGCCATGCGCACTACCAGGAAATCGAGAAAGCTGCGCAAGAGGGGGGACATCTGCTTGCGGGTGCCATAGACCCCGTAGACCCCGAGTCGCTTGGGTTGCCACGCGTCGAGCAGCGGTACCAGGGCGCCACTCTCCAGGTGTGATTGCACCGAGTAGCGGGGCTGCATGCTGATGCCGGCACCACCCAGGGTCGCCTCCAGCAGCAGGTTGGAAATGTTGGCACTGAGATTGCCGCTGACCGGCACGGATTCAGGCCCGGCGGGCCCCTGAAACTCCCACAGGCTCTTGCCGAAATAGGTGTAGGTGAGGCAGTTGTGCAGGGCGAGATCCTGCACCTTGTGCGGGGTCGGGTGTCTGGCCAGATAGGCCGGGCTGGCACAGACCACGGAGTGGCAGGTGCCGAGCCGGCGGGCCACCAGGTTTGGATCCAGATCATTGGTGATGCGAATGGCCAGATCGATCCGCTCCTCCACCAGGTTGACGGTGCGGTCCAGCAGCAGGATATCGATAGCGGTACCGGCATACTGGGCCAGATAGTCGTTGGCGGCCCCCACCAGCAGGGCCTCGGAGAGAGAGTAACTGCTGGTGATGCGCAGTTGCCCCTTGGGCGCCTCATCGCCGCGAATGGCGATCTGCTCCATCTCCTCCCCCAATGCCAGCATGGCCCTGGCGCGGTTCAATGCCTCTTCCCCCGGGCCGGTCAGACTCAGGCGTCGCGTGGTGCGATGCAGCAGACGGGCTCCCATCCACTGCTCCAGTTCTGCGAGGTAGCGCGTCACCATGGCGCGTGACATCTCCAGCTTCTCCCCGGCGCCGCTCAGGCTACCTTGCTCGACTACGCTGACAAAGACCCGTAATGCGGTCAGTCGATCCATATGCAGGCCCTCTATATGCTCGATTAATGCAACAGTGATGCGCTTATTATGCTGTATTTGTACCGTTAATGATCCAATAAACTGTGTCCATCTGATGAACCCCTGATGACTTGATGAGGAATACCCGATGAACAACACCTTGATCCGCAACCTGACCCTGGCCACTACCCTGCTGAGTGGTGCCGCCATGGCCGCCCCCCTGAGCGTGACTGTCTACAACCCGGGCGAGAAGGCCATCTTCCCCGTCTCCTCTTCCCTGGTGGCCGGTGACAAAGAGGCCATTCTGATCGATGCCCAGTTTGATGTGAAAAATGGCCAGGCGCTGGTCGACATGATCAAGCAAAGTGGCAAGCAGCTGACCACCGTCTATATCAGCGCGGGTGATCCTGACTTCTACTTCGGTCTGGAGCCCATCATGGCGGCGTTTCCGCATGTCAAAGTGCTGGCTGACCAGCATGTGGTCGACCACATCAACAAGACCAAGGATGACAAGCTGACCTATTGGGGACCTATCCTGGGCGCAGGCTCACCCAAGACCCTGATAGTACCGGAAGTGATGACTGCCTCTTATCTGACCCTCGAAGGCGAGAAGATCGAGATCAAGGAGATGAACACGCCGACTGCTTACCTGTGGGCGCCGTCCATCAAGACAGCATTGGGCGGTGTGCCGGTTTATCACGGCGTCCACGTCTGGATGGCTGATAGCCAGACCAAGGAAGCCCGCGCTCATTGGGTGAAGACCCTCAACGAATTGCTGGCCATGAAACCCGATCGTGTCGTACCTGGCCACTTCCTGGGTGCTGAGCCCAAGGGCACTGAAGCCGTGACCTTTACCCGTGACTATGTCCAGCGCTTCGAGCAGGAGCTGGCCAAGTCCAAAAACTCTGGTGAGCTGATTGAAGGCTTGAAGAAAGCCTTCCCGTCCTTGCCGGTCGACGATGGTCTGGCCATCGGAGCCAAGGTCAACACCGGCGAAATGAAGTGGTAATTGCCTGACGCCTGCTTCCCTGTGTTTTTTACCGGGCCCTTGGGCCCGGTTTTTTTAGCCAAACAATCGAGAATGAATCACATGAACGAGACAAGCCTGCATTACGTCTATGACCCCCTCTGTGGCTGGTGCTATGGCGCAGCCCCCTTGCTGCAAGCGGCGGCCGGGATTTCTGGTCTTCACATCGAATTGCATGCTGGCGGCCTCTGGCTGGGCGAGCGTCGTCAGCCCATGGGTCAGGCCCTGCGTGACTATGTCCGCCCTCATGATGAGCGGATCCAGGCTCTGACTGGCCAGCCCTTCGGCGAGCACTATTTCAACGAGTTGCTGCTGCGCGATGGCTTGCTGCTCGACTCGGAGCAACCCATCCGCGCCATCCTGGCTATGTCGGCGTTGGGCGGCAAGGGCTTGACCCTGCTGCATCGTATCCAGCAGTCCCACTATCGTGATGGCATCTGGATCGGTTCCCTCGAGCACCTGAGCAGCCTGGCGGCAGAGCAGGGCATGGATGCCGCGGCATTTGCAGATGCTTATCAGAACGTGGATCTGGCTGGTCATCTGGCAGACAGCCAGCGCTGGATGCGTCGCCTCGGTGGACAGGGCTACCCCACGCTGGGTCTGGTACAAGGGGACAAGGTGACGCCGCTGTCCGCCTCTTCCTTCCTGGGGGAGCCAGCGGCCTTTACCCGTCAGATCCAGGCCGTGATGGGACGCTGAATCCGTGTCCCGTCTATTGGCGAACGGGATGCAAGGTGAACCCTGGCTGAGGGGGCGATGTTTCCTACCTTCTTGGTCTTCATGTTATCTGCTGGCGTGACGATATATTGACTAGCGGAGAGTTTATAAATCATCCGCTTGCGATCATAACGCTACGTTCTACGGGGATAGCTCGGGAGTTCGGCTCCACGGGTTTGCGTCTAGCCGCCAAGGATATCAATCATGTTCAAAAATATGTCTATAGCTCAGAAGTTGAGTGCCGGCTTTGCCGTATTGGCACTGCTAGTGGTCGGGCTTGCCTGGTTTTCCATCACTCAGTTGTCCCGCCTCTACGCAGATACTGCCGCCATCTCAGAGAATTTGCTGCCATCGACCCGTTATGCCAGCCAGATGCATGTGGCCATTCTTGATGCCCGTCGCTCTGAGTTGGCAATAGTGATTGGTGGTTTGAATAATGACATGCAGGAAGTGAGTGAGCGCACGGCCACCTTTAACCAGGCGAAGCAAGAGTTTGACTCGGCTGCACAACATTATGGCGCGCTGCCGTTTGCATCAGATGAAGATAAACAAAACTATGAACAGCTGATTGCTGCCGGTGCCAAGTATTTTTCTATGCATAAGGAGCTGATGGCGGCCATTGCCAGTGGGGACCTCGAGCGGGTCAAGGGTTTGCGTAAAAACGAGACTCGTGTTGCCCTGGAGGAGGTGGGCTCCAAATCCTATCGTATGCGCGAGATCAACAACGAGGTTGCCAGTGGCATGGTCAAATCGGTCGCCGAGCTTTACAGCAACTCGCGCAACATGAGTATCCTGGTGGGGGTGGTGACGCTGGCGTTTGTCGTCATCGTGGCCTGGTTGCTGACCGGCCAGATCCGCAATCCCGTCATGGCCCTGCTGGAGCAGACTCGCAAGGTATCGGCGGGTGATCTGGCGGCTCACCTCGACTTGAAACAGTTCAACAACGACGAGCTGGGCCAGCTAGCCAAGGGCTTTGGCGAGATGCAGGGCAGTCTGCGCAACCTGGTCAGCGAGGTGTCCGGTTCCGTGGTGCAGCTCAGTTCGGCGGCCGAACAGATCAGCGCCGTGGCCCGTCAATCCGCCACCAACATGAACAATCAGCAGCATGAGCTGAATCAGCTGGCCACCGCCATGAACGAGATGCAGGCCACCGTGCAGGAGGTGTCTCGCAATACCAGTGATGCCGCCGGTGCCGCGACCCAGGCCAGCAGCACGGCCGAGCTGGGAGCTCGCACCGTCAATGACTCCATCAAGCGCATTGAGCAGGTAGCCGGCGCTATTGAGAGCACGGCTGTGGTTATCCGTCAGCTCGGTGATGACAGCCGCAACATCGGTATGGTACTGGAGGTGATCCGCGGTATCGCCGAACAGACCAACCTGCTGGCATTGAACGCCGCCATCGAGGCTGCCCGGGCTGGTGAACAGGGCCGTGGTTTCGCCGTGGTGGCCGATGAGGTACGTACCCTGGCGAAGCGGACTCAGGATTCCACTTCCCAGATCAACACCATCATTGCCGAGCTGCAGCAGCGGGCCGAGCAGGCTGGCACCACAATGCAGCAGAGCCAGGAGATGATGAACTCCACCGTGAGCACGGCGCGGGAGGCGGGAGCGTCCATTTCCGAGATCAGCGGCTCTGTGGAGAGCATCTCCCACATGAATATCCAGATCGCGACCGCGACCGAAGAGCAGGGTGCGGTGAGCGAAGAGCTCAACCGCAACGTGGTCAACATCAGCCATGCCTCGGAAGAGGTGGCGGCGGGGGCAACCCAGATGGCACAGGCCTGTAACGAGCTCAACCATCTGGCGACTCAGTTGCAGGAGATGGTACGTCGCTTCCGGGTGTAATGATGGTTTGATACTCGCCGCTTGAGCGGGCCCGGATCCTGGATCCGGGCCCGCTTTGTTTTTCCATCCGGCCCTCTTTTTCCATTCAGTCGCCATATCTTGTCCCTTCTCTCTTTCTTGGGCATGCTAATGGCCCAATTGGTTGGCAGGATTCTGGATGTATGAACCTTCGCGATCTCGAGTATTTGGTTGCCTTGGAAGAGGAGAAGCATTTTCGCAAGGCAGCGGAGCGTTGCTTCGTCAGCCAACCCACCCTGAGCGGCCAGCTGCGCAAACTGGAAGATGAACTGGGGGTGATCCTGATTGAGCGCACCTCGCGCAAGGTGCTGTTTACCCCGGCCGGTGACGCCATGGCCCATCAGGCCCGCAAGGTGCTAAAAGAGGTGCGGGAGCTCAAGAGCATAGGCCAGCACTTTGCCGAGCCCATGTCTGGTGAGATCCATATCGGTTTCATTCCCACAGTCGGTCCCTATCTGCTGCCCCACATCATCCAGGATCTGCGCGAGCATTTTCCCAAGCTGGAGTTCTATCTCTATGAGGAGCAGACCCAGGTGCTGCTTAAGCGGTTGGAAGAAGGGGCGCTGGATTGTCTCATCCTCGCCGAACTTGAGGGTATGGAAGGGTTTAGCTCTATTCCTCTCTATCAGGAGCCCATGTGGCTGGCGGTACCGCAACATCACCCGGAAGCCAGGGCCAAGTCGGTGCCGCTTAGTAACCTCAAGGGCAAGAAGCTGCTGATGCTGGCCGATGGCCACTGTCTGAGGGATCAGGCGATGGGGTTCTGCTTTGCCGCCGGTATCGGTGAGGATCAGCGTTTCAAGGGCACCAGCCTGGAGACGCTGCGCAACATGGTCGCCGCGGGCAGCGGCATGACGCTGGTGCCCAAATTGGCCGTGCCTGCCAATGTGGAGGAAGGCGGCGTCAGCTATCGCCCCGTGATTGACCCCGTGCCAGGTCGTGCCATCTCGTTGCTCTATCGCCACTATTCGGTACGCAGGCCCTGCTTCAATGAGCTGGCTGCCCGCATCTCCAGCCTGATGAAGAGCCAGCTCGGCTAGCAGCAACGCAGCCGTGGCCATAAAAAAACCGGCGCCTGGCGCCGGTTTTTTATCTTGATCTTTCGCTTAGAAGATATCGTCGGTAGAGACGGGCCTGTCAGTGGGCGAGCCGTCGCCGCCATAGACCTGATTGCCGTCCGAGCTGTGGGTCGCATAGCGGGTCGGTTCAGTTCCTTCCTTGAAGAACTCCTCCTTGCTGCTGTCATCGGTGCGGTTGGTCAACAGACCTGTTTCGCGATCGATCCGTACCCTGATGATCCCCTCGGGGGCCGGCATCTTGCGTTCGGGCACCTGTTTGAGCGCCGTCTTCATGAAGTCGATCCAGATAGGTTGGGCTGCGCCGCCGCCGAATTCGCCCCGGCCAAGACCACGCTGGTGGTTGTCAAAACCGATCCAGGAAGTGGCGACCAAGTTCGGTGTGTAACCGGAGAACCAGGCGTCGCGGGATTCGTTGGTTGTCCCCGTCTTGCCCGAGATGTCGTGACGCTTGAGGTCACGAGCCGCCCGCCAACCAGTTCCGCGCCAGCCGTTGCCACCCCAGATGGCGCTGGTCAGGGTATCCGTGATCAGGAAAGTGCTCTGGGCACTGACGGTCTGTGGTGCCAGGTTATTGGGCACAACAGGATCGATCGGGCACTGGGCCTTCCAGTCGCCGCTGGTATTGGCATAGGCATCGGCACTGTCGAGACCGGCCGCGGCCAGCACGCCGCAATCACGACAGGCGGCGGCAGGGTTGGCTTGGAACAGGGGTTGTCCGAGGCTGTCGATCACGTCTGTGATGAAATAGGGGGTGACCTGGAAGCCGCCGTTGGCCATGACGGAATAACCGCGCACCACTTCCAGCGGGGTGAATTCGGCGGCACCCAGCGCCAGGGATTCATTGCGGGAGATGGTATCGCGCGCGAACCCGAAGCGGGTCAGGCCGTCGATATAGGTGTCCAGACCGATGGCGCGCATCAGCCGCACTGACATCACGTTCTTGGACTTGGCAAGACCGAGGCGCAGCGAGGTGGGGCCTTCGTAGATAGCAGGGGAGTTTTTGGGCTGCCACATGGGGCCCTTGGAGGGATCCCACTGGTTGATCGGCGCATCATTGATGAGGGAGGCCAGGGTATAGCCCTGTTCCAGCGCGGTAGCATAGAGGAAGGGCTTGATGTTGGAGCCTATCTGACGGCGTGCCTGATCGACCCGGTTGAACTTGGACAGCTCAAAGCTGAAGCCGCCAACCAGCCCCTCGATGGCGCCATCCTGCGGGTCCATGGCCACCAGGGCGGCGTTGACTTCGGGGATCTGGGAGAGCAGCAACTCTTCACCCTTCTCCCGTACCCAGATTTGGGCGCCGACTTTCAGCATATCGTGGGCGGAGCGGGGGGCGAAGCCCTGGCGATCATCGGTGATGAAGGCGCGAGCCCATTTGATGCCGTTCCAGCCGAGTTCTGCCTGTTTGCCATTTTTCAGCACCAGAGTTGCACTCTTGTCACCCACTTGGGTGACCACAGCGGCCATCAGGGGCTGGTAAGTGGGCTGCTTGGCCAGGTGCGCCATGATCTGGTCGTAATCCCAGTCGGCTTCTCCCGCTTTCCAGAGCTGGGCTGTCGTGCCACGGTAGCCATGACGGGTATCGTAGTCGAACACCCCATCCAGCAGGGCCTGGCGGGCGGCACGCTGACGCTTGGCAGTGACAGTGGTGTAGACGTGAAGGCCCATGGTGTAGGCATCTTCACCGAACTGCTCCACCATCTTTTGGCGCACCATCTCCCCCAGATAAGGGGCATTGAGGGTTATCTCGGCGCCGTGAAAACGGGCCTTGATCGGCATCTTGGAGGCCTCGTCATATTGGGCCCTGGTGATCTTGCCGGTTTCCAGCATGCGACCCAGCACCACGTTGCGACGGGCGAAGGCGCGCTCCGGTGAGCGGATCGGGTTCAACATGGACGGTGCCTTTGGCAGGCCGGCTATGATGGCGATCTCGTCCAGAGTCAGGTCTTTGACCTCTTTGCCGAAGTAGACCTGAGCGGCTGCGCCTACCCCAAACGCGCGATAACCGAGCGGTATCTTGTTGAGGTAGAGCTGCAGTATCTCGTCCTTGGAAAGATTCTGCTCGATACGCCAGGCCAGGAATACCTCCTTGATCTTGCGCACTATGGTCTTCTCATTGCTCAGGAAGAAGTTACGGGCGACCTGCTGGGTGATGGTACTGGCGCCCTGACGGGCATGGCCGGAGACGGCCCAGACAGTAGCCGCTCGAATGATACCGATCGGATCTATGCCCGGGTGCTCATAGAAGCGGGCATCCTCGGTCGCGAGCACTGCGTCTATCATGGACTGGGGTATTTCATCCAAATGCAGCGGGATGCGACGAATTTCGCCAAATTGGGAGATCAATTCCCCATCCCGGCTGTACACCTTCATCGGGGTGGCCAGCTTGACGTCGCGCAGCGCGGTCACATCGGGCAACTGGGGCTTGATGTAGAAGTAGATACCGATGAGGCTGGCAACACCCAGCACAGCACCCAGCATCATGACAATAAACAGGCGTACGAGCCATTTCAGCATGGAAGAACTACCAATCGTCTTAAAATTAGCCAACGGGCGCAGAGTATAGCCCTTTTGCCTCAGGGAATTCGAGGTTTTCCTGTCAGCAGTCAGGCTCCCCGAGAAGAGGCGGGAGGTTAGCATTCTGTGGCTCAATAACCAAGAGGAGGCCAGTGCGACAAGAAAGCGAAGTGCATCACTTTTTGGCGTAAACTTTATGATATTGATAGATATAGTATTTAGGATGAGTTAAGACATCATCAGCTGATTGGCTGTCTTGCAATCACTTCTAAAACCCAATAACGCATGGACGTGTATATGTTTGGGCTATTCAGTAAAGGTTACATGTTGCCCTTGGCGGGCATTGATTTTGGGAGCCAGACCATCAAGGCCGTCACTATCACCGGGCGCCTTGGCAAGCTGCATTTCGAATCTGTGGCCGAAGTGGCGACCCCCAAGGGGACGCTGGTCGATTATCAGTTGCAGGACATAGAACGGGTCAGCCAGTCTCTCAAAACCCTCAAGCGTCTTATCAGTGGCAACAGCCAATATGCGGCAACGGCCGTCACGGGTTCCAATGTGATCACCAAGGTCATTCAGGTTGATACGCGCCTCAGCGAAAACGAGTTGGAAAATCAGGTCCAACAGGAAGCAGAGCAGATAATTCCCTTTCCCCTCGACGAAGTGAGCCTGGACTTTGAAATCATCGGCATGGTCAATGATCAGGATCGTCAGGAGGTACTGCTGAGTGCGGCCCGCACCGAGAGCGTGAGTGGTCGAGTCACCGCCTTGGCGGAAGCCGGGATGATCACCAAGGTGGTGGACGTTGGAGCGCATGCTTTGGGCCGCGCCGTACTCGCCTGTCTGCCTGATTTGCTTACCTGGGAAAAACCGGTCGGTGTTATCGATATTGGCGCCAGCGCAATGACGTTTGTTGCGTTAATCAAAGGTCAGACAACGTATTCAAGAATTCAGAACTTTGGCGGTGATCAATATAGCCAGGCATTGTCCTCTTTCTATCAAATGAGTCTGGAGGAGGCTGAGCTTGCCAAGATGAAGGACACTCTGCCTGCCGACTATGAACTGGACGTGTTATTACCCTATATCAATGCCTTGTTGCAACAAATCAGGCGTAACGTTCAACTGTTTTGCAGCTCCTCCGGACACAGGGAGCTATCCAAGCTGGTGCTGACTGGCGGTGGCAGTCGAGTTATGGTGATTTCTGGTGTATGGGGGAGATAGAGAAGGTGGCGTATCCTGCTGATTGATTCCCGCGAAGAATCTCAATTAACAGAGGTGATACGCCATGACCAATTCTACCCTCAGAGTCCTG
>NZ_JAACGC010000089.1:0-14632 GCF_029237385.1 Aeromonas sp. 1HA1 | reverse complement strand
TCGGCCGCACGATGAAGAGCAAAAGTTAGCATGATCGTTACCATGTTCGGGAGTCACATAGGAGATCAGATCCTGGAAATCGGGAAAAGTGCCAATCAGTTCACAATATTTGTGTATAAGAGTCAGGTGTCTTCCTCTTCAAAACCCCCTCCCCGTAACAATCACACCACTGTGACACTTCTCGGCCAGCACCTGCTGCAGCTCCCTAGCCACAGTATCGGCCTGTAATGAGCGATCTCGCTGAAACACCCGCGCTTCCGCCAGCCGCGGAGCAAACTGTCGTTCTCCTCCCTTCCCTGCAGCCACCGCCTTGAAATCTGTGATCACCTTCTAACTAACCTCTTTTTCTTCTCAACAAACAGAGTTTCTTGAGGCAAAGTTCGCTTGAGGCACGAACGGCATACTAGATCACCGATGGTAAGAAACATTTTCTTACCATCGACTAAGGTTGATATTGAATCAATGGAGTGGGAAATGAAAAATAGAGAGCGCTTGTTTTCAGAAAATGGGTTGTCACTAGAGAAAGTTACCCTTACGGACAAAAATGGAGAAGTTATCGACACATTCTTCGAAGTAATAGGTCCTAGTGGCACGGTAATCGCTTCATTTAATTCTCTCGAAGAAGCGACTCTCAAGTTTAACACTCTAGTTGATGATGCAAGGCCTAAACCTAAAGTAAAGACTAGTAGTTTTAGCGGTCCAGGAATGTGAATACAATAAACACCATCTTCTGATTTCTTACCACCGGCCTGAGGCCGGTGCCCTCTCCCCTCTTGAACCACGCCTTTTAACCCTCCACTTCCCCGTATCCTGGTAATACTCCTGACGGTGCTGGAGCTGCCCCGGATCGGCAGCCCCTTGAGGTTCTTTCCACGACTACATCACCTCCAGAAGGCCACGACTTGAAGTGAGCAGAGAGGCTCGCCCAGCAACCATCTGCTTGGTAACCCAGTCAGATCCCTCGTACACGCTAGACGCGTCTGCATTAGACCATGGGCAGCCAATATCCATCCAGAGTCGCTCTCCATCCCCCTTTCCGACCCAGCACCAACCATCAGGCAGCCCAGGTAGGTCTGTGGTTCGGTATCCAGGCCAATCGAGGTGGAACTCCATCACAGTGGCAATTTGAATCATTTCGTCTTGGGTTATTCTCATCTCTAGATCCTCCCTGTGATGGTGAAGCCGCGTTGGCGGCGGTCGGTGAGGATCAGCTCCATCTCAATCTTCATTGCATCGCTAGTAACCTCGCCGTCACGTAGCAGTACGGTAACAGTTGCCTCCATCTGGCACGCCGCAATGGAGAACTCAAGTTGGCGTGGCTTTGTCCGCACTATGGGAGTCAAACAACGAAGCATCTGAGCCCTCACCTCTGCCGGCCGCGGAGCAAACTGGCGATCTACGTCAGCAGCCATGTCCAGCACCACCTCCCGGATTTGGGCTGGAGTGTACCCGCGCAGCACGCCACCCCAGGCCAGCGCCACCCCACGAGCATTGGCATCCAACTGGTTCGCGCTTGCTGGCCAGCTACCGGCCATCATCGGCAACAGCTCCTCGGCCATAAACGCCGCCATGCGGTCGCTCACCAATGGCAGTTCCTGCATTGCTGGCAGGGCTGTCACGTTACAGGGGAGTGTCATCGTCATAACCTCCCCTCCCCGACTCTCGAAGCGCCTGTGCGGCTTGCTGGGCAGCCCGTAGGTTGGCCAGAGGTTTCCGTTGTGCAGCTGTTCGGAATGAGCTGGCTGCCCGGCGAACCCAGTTACGCCAGGTCTTCTCCCAGTCCAGCTTCACCGCTTTGGCACCAGGCAAGGCTTGCCAGTAATCAGCGAACGTTGCCGCCTCCATCAAGACCCGCTCCTTGGGCAGCCCTATCTCTTGCATCGCCCACCTCCCCCACTCTGCCGGTAGTCCCCAGTGGTTCGGCAAGCGAGTACCTCGCCGAGTGCTTTCGCTTTCAGGGAGCATTTCCCCTTGGGGGACCAAAGGGGGATCTTGGATCTCTGTAGTAGTCTCTGTAGTAATCTCTGTAATAGATAGCGGGTTTCCAGCAGTACTGATTGCTGGTTTTCCCCTAGCCTGTTTGCTGGTTTTCCGCATACTAGGTTGCAAGAAATCACATGCATTCATTACAGCTTCAAGTGCTACCAGATCGATGCAGAAATATAGCTGCGCTGGTAATCCCACCCGCTTTTCTTTCAATACCTCAAGATTGCGTAACGTCTTGCGCGCACCTTCCTGTTCGTAGCGGGTCAGTCCTGTCTCTTCCTCCCAGTCAGCCTGGGTCTTATAGAACCAAGCGGAGCCATCGTCATGTACTTTGCAGCGCTTTGCCCAATAAAGTGCCTGAGATAGAAACAGAGCTGCGGTGACTGAACCGGTGATGGCTACAAATGGGCGATGGAAGGCGATCGGTCGGTCAAGAAAGTTGATGTTCATTCTTGTCCCCCAATTATCTCTACCGACCCCTCACAAGCCCGATCTTCGAGATCAGAGTCGTTTTTAAAAGCATGTAGCAAGGGGTGGCCCCCACGGGCCATGGTTGGATTGGTCATTGGTCAGGTCCTGGTTCAGATGCCCGCTGGTCAGGCGGGCTGATTGTGGTTATGCGCTGGGTTGGGCCTCTGCTCGCTCAACTGTTCGGGCCTGCAGCTCTCGAGCCAATCGCAGTGCCTGCCGATCGGTACCGGCTGCATGCGCAGTCGGGATAAGTGCAGTATCCAACTCAAGTGCCAATTCATGGATCACGGCCTTCAAGATGATGTTGTCGCGATCACTAACGTGTCGTGATGCCGGGCGTGGCGGCCTGGGGTTCGTAGTCACGGTGTTACCTCCCGAGAATGAATTTGATGAGTTTTTGCAGGGGGCGTAGAGGGCGCTCCTCGTTGTATGTCGCCTCTTCATCTGAGGAGAACTGCAGGAGGCCACGCTCGGGTAAACCGGATCCATCCAGTATTTCCTCGACTGTCACAGGCGGGTATCCCTGTTCCAACAGGCTCCGATTGGCTCGTTTGACGGCTCTCGCCAGGATCTGTGGATCGTGCTGTGATATAGCCTTGAGCAGGATCAGCAGCGAGGTGCGCGCGAATGCAGTTTCAGTCATCTGCAGCTCGGCCCCGACCTCTTGCCAAACTCGACGCTGAGCCGGGTTGCCCCGTACGCGGAGCGGTGAAATAGAATCCATTTTTTCGTGATCAGATAATGCTGGGCGTCCCATTGAGTTGGTCCTCTTGGTGCGGTATTGAAGGCCGGTGGTCAGGCAGCCTGTTGAGTGGGTTGTTCCTGCTCTTTGTCCAGGGGGTAATCCTCCAGCCCTAGGCGTAGCTCACCATTACTGGCGATAACAAAGCTGACTGCATGCTGGGCAGGGATCACGTCGCCCCACTTCACGGCGAGGCTGCGGGAGATGCGGATGGCTTTCATGGCACGGGCCATGTTGCCGAAATGCTCAATCACTTCGTGTTTCTTCATTGGTCGGGTCCTTGGTGGGGGCTACTAGCAGCCGTTCATCATCGTAACCAATGACAGTTCAATACTCAACAACCAATGAGAACGACATACATCATAAAATTTGTTCACAATCGATAACTTTCAGCAGGCGACATGAAACCTTCATTTAACGAACGAGTCAGAGCGAGAATGGAAGAGCAAGGTCTTGGTGTATCCGAGATAGCCAGGAGGGCCGGTATATCCAAATCGCTTGTATCAAACCTTCTTAGTAACCCTCTCAAAGACGTTCGGGTTTCCACTTTGTTCGGCCTCGCAAAAGCTCTATCGGTAGATCCAATCGAGCTGTACACCGGTCGCCCGTCTATTGAAGTGGTTAGCGAGTTGGTAAATAGCGTTTATCGAATACCAGTACTCACGATTAATGAAGTGTTGCAACATCCGACTGACGCACTCCCGCTTGTCAGCTCAGACAGAATGCTGCTCACCGAAATGCCTGGAGTGCTTATTGGGGTTGAAGCTCCCAACGATCAGTTATCTAAGCAAGGGATCATGCAAGGCGATGCATGTGTGATCGAGCTTGGGGTAAACAAGATAGAAGCAGATGCCATTCTGCTCGTGCAAATAACTCGAGCCAACCAAGCCAAACTTCTTCGAGCCATACCGGCGATTGAGGGGTGGGCCTTTGGTGTTGATGATGAACGCCTTCCTGTAATTTCCTCGAAAGATGTGATCATCATTGGGAGAATGGTTGAGCGTAGAGGGTAAGCCATCGTTCAGAGACCTGCCAATCCGCAACTGCCGGCACCAGCTCCCCCCCCCCCTCAACAGGCCCCGCCACTAGGCGGGGCTTTTTATTTGAAAAATTCACGATAGTGTATTGACCAATCGTTTTCGATCGATAACAATCTATATCGTCAACTATCGAGAACACTCGAGTTGAGGTTAGATAGATGAGATGCCACCTCACTTAGAGTCAGCTTGAACCAAACCAGAGGACCAACCATGAAAGTGAATGACCCTGTGCAGTACACCAACCCCCAGACCCGCGTCACCGTTCCGGCAGTGATCACCGGCATCACTGACCTAGGCAAGCGCCGCGGTGGCGGCCTGTTCTACACCGTCAAAACCGAGGCCGGTAAGGAACACCGAACCCGTGCAGGCTGCCTACAAGCGGCAGCGTAACCAGGCGCTCTCGCCGAGTGTGGGAGCACTCAACAGCATGAGCATTGCCTCAGTACTCAACCGGTTGAAAAAAATCATGGCCGCCAGCAACAGGACCCACCCCTAACCAGGGAAAAGTAGAAGGCGCCTGACCAGCGCGTAAGAACGACAAAGCCCGCACAAGGCGGGCTTCGAAGGACCAGGGTACCACCCCTAGTCATATTGCCAGGGGACCAACCCCAGCAACAGGACCCAACCACGCCAAAGCGGGCCGGTGTTAACAGGGACCAACCCGTCAACAGGAGCAAATGTACCATGACCAAGAACATTTTTTCCAGAGCCGCGCATTGTGCCGGCCAGATCATTACCGGCATCGCGGACCGGTTGAACGGCAATACAGCCCGCCGCCGAGCCCTCAAACAACGTCTTTATGTCGCTATGCTGGCCGCAGAGCAACACCGCATCGTTGCCGCCCGTGCAGTCCAACACCGCACTACCGGTTTAACCAAACACAACGCCCTCCTCCACTGGCGCGCCGATTTCCACCGCCACGCAGTCTGACCCGGGTCTGGCGCTTCCCTGATAGCGCCGTAGCCAAAGCTTTTTTTAGCACCACAAGGATGCTTTGGCTTCGCTCACGCCAAATTTGGTTGAGCTGCTCTTTAACAACCTGGATTGGGCCGTCACCGCTCATAATCTGCTGGCCCGGCAGATCCCCGCTAACCCGTTCAAACCGGAATGTGGGGCAGGAAGGTGAAGATGTCTCCTGAATGATCAGGAGACATCCCAGAGCACTCCTGGGAGTACTCTGGGATGTCAGATAGAAAAGCGCCTGCAAAATGCAGGCGCATCATAGATACACGTCAATCGACATACTCACAGTTACAACTGCTGTAGTCCAAATTTTTACCCGTGTACACGTGACATGATTTCTCATGCACATTGTTCTTGTAGAGCCGTACCGTCAGATGGGTCTTTTTATCTGTCGCAGTCTCATGAGGGCCAGCTACAACCATCGCCCCAGACCTTTCACCAGCCATATTGCTGTAGGCCGCAACCGTCTTGCATTGCATTACCACATTTGTCGCGGCTTTTTTGCTCATTGGCTGAGTAGATGGCGCACTCCAATTCGGGGTAAAATCAAGATATGCGGCCATCGCGGGCTGTGAGCTAAAGAGCATCGCTAATGCCATAGAGGCAAAGAAAATCTTTTTCATCTTCCAGCCCTCACTTCGCCATGGCTGATGCTTTGAGTGCCTGAGCGGAGACATATACAGCAATGTCTCGCACGTTGGCACCAAAGATCGCCGGGTTGCCCACTGGGCAGGAGGTTTTCACCGTCATCTTGCCTTGATCGTTAAAGCTCACCTTCGAGCTATAGCCGCCACTGGCATTGACGGAGAAGAATGGCCAGACTCCCCCTTTGGCTTGGGTATTTATCTCGTTCTGCTCGTCAGTGCTGTAGGTAGCATCCGATGTCATCACGATGTCGATCCCATCCACGATGATCAACCCCTCGATGATCCGCTGCAGATTACCGTTCGGACCAAAAGTGGTTGCCCAGGTGATGGGGTTACCGGTAGACCAGGCATTGTCGCCTTTGTAGGCGTAGTTCAGGAAGGTGGAGTTGTACCAGTCACCCGGTTTGAAGGTCTGGACGGTGATCACGTGTTGGAAGGTGGCATCGATAGTGACTTCTGAGCTGGTGAACTTGCTGGTTGCCTTGCTGTAACCACCGCTGCCACCGAGGGAGAAGATGTCAAAGAAGCCACTCACCCCACCTTTTGCCCAGGTTTTGGTCACATCGGAGGAAGAGGTTTTGCTATCAAGATGGACCTCTTTCGTCGGACCATGGGCAACTGCACCACCGGTAATGTCATCGATCTTGATGTTGTACAGGGTATCTTTTTTGGGGTCGAACGGGTGATCGGCATCGCTGTTGGCGTAGTACTTCTTGGAGGCCGCGTTTACAACGTTGTTCGTGTCCTTGTTCATGATAGAAATGGCTGAGATGGCCACGTTATCCGGGAGATTCTGACCAGCCCAGAACTCAAACAATCCCGGCCACCCTCCTGCATCTTTGAGATCCTTCGGCGTAATGGTCTTCTTGTAGTCCATCCAGTCGCCCAGGCTGTCCCCCATCACCCGCTTGAAGTCATCGCTCATGGGAGCAATGACTGCGCTGAACAAGCCACCATAATCTTGGTAGAAGCTATTGATAGATCCCATGGAAAGCACTGTTGTCAGAACCTTGGGTGGAATGGAATCTATCAGCTGCCACAGGTCACCAGTTGTATAGGGAAGCTGGACTCCCGGTTGAAGCAGCATGAACGACGACTTATCCAGCCCCAATCCATCCACAGCCGCCAGATACCACATATCTTGCAGCGTCGCTACAGCCTTATTTACTTCAGCCATTGTCAAACTCCTTTTGGTTTTAGCCGCGGCGATATACCGCCCGAGTAACCTAGCCGGAGTAATCAAGAAACTCTAGTGACATAAAAGTCAGTAGATATCTACCTCTATGAGCACTAGCAAATAAAAGCAACTGATAAACAACAGGATGCGATCTCCCCTAACAAGTTCTCGCCAATTGAACCAGCCAGATACTCTACTTGCATACATCCTTCCAAACTGATTACGTGCTTATTATTTTCCATGCCACTTCCATAATATATTGAAAATAAATAAAAAAATCCGCTCAACCCCTAGGTCAGACCTCAGAACTTGTCAGCCGGCTATCTCATATAGATCCTTGGCAAAACCGCCACCTCCCGTTACTCAAAAATGGCTCTTAGTGAGCTCCGATGAACCACCCAATCACAAACTGAAACAACCACCCACAGGACCCGACCATGAAAAAACGTACTGCACAAATCAACCAAACCATCCCCCGACTCAATGACGAATGCCGCAAGCGCCTGCGTGAATTGCGTGAGCGTCTTGGCCTAAGCAGGCCGAAGTTCGCCGACTTGCTGGGGATCCCCCCCAGCACGCTCAAGAACTACGAGCTGAACTACCGGGAGATTGGCGGCGGTACCCTGCTGTTGATCGCACAGCACCCCGAGCTCTCAACCCACTTCATCTGGCTTACTACCGGCCAAATGGCCGAGCAGACCATAGCCTAACCGGAGAGTTCGCCATGACCACCGAACATACCCTACTTGCCCTGCTCGACAGCAAAGAGGCTGAGGTTATCGCCAGGGCTGAATGGATTGCCCAATGGGTAGAGACTAACCGCCTCCCACTTCTGTCCGGCCAGCTCGACACAGACGCGGCCACCTTGTTGGCCGAGGTCAATACCGACCAAGCTACACAGCTCAACCAGGCTATTTACCTGCTGATGGTGTCTGACGACAAAGTACCGCTCACCCTCCAGGTCCAGCGGCTACTGGAAGAAGGACTGACAGTTCTGGCAGACGACGCATGGAGCAACCATGTTGCCGTACTTGAAGATGCCATGGGCGACGAGCAGTGGGAGCAATACCAGCAGAGGAGCGCAGCATGAACGTCCCTGTCGATACCAGCCTGGCGCTGCCACACGGCATGGTGATGGGGCTGAGCAACGAGCAGTACCACGCAGGCCAAGGCGTCAGTAAGTCTCAGTTGGATGATATTGCCGAGAGTCCCGCCACTTATCTCTGGCGCAAGAGTGCGCCGGTAGATGATGAAAAGCTAAAGCCGCTGGATATGGGTAAAGCCCTGCATTGCCTGCTGCTGGAACCGGAGGAATTCAAGGATCGCTTCATCATCGCCCCGGAGTTCAATCGCCGCACCAATGCAGGCAAGGATGAAGAGAAGGAGTTCCTGGCTAGTTGTGCGGAGCTGGGTAAGACAATTCTCTCGTTCGAAGACGACCGCAAGCTGCTGTTGATGCGTGAAAGCGTGTTTGCCCACCCTGACGCCCGCTGGCTGCTGGAACAAGATGGTATCTGTGAAGGGTCGCTCTACTGGACCGACTCAGAAACAGAAGAGCTCTGCCGCTGCCGCCCAGACAAGAAGCTCAGCAACTTCCCCATCCTCGCCGACGTGAAGAAGGTGGACGACATGGCCCGCTTCGAACGCCACGTCGAGGAGTTCCGCTATCACGTCCAAGACGCAATGTATTCGGATGGCTTCTTTCAGATCTACGGCGAGATCCCGGACTTCATCTTTCTGGCGGTCAGCTCATCCATTGAGTGCGGTCGCTACCCAGTGCGGGTGCGCCCGCTGGAGCGGGAATGGAAAGCATCAGGCCAAGAGCTCTACCGCCGAGACCTTCAGAAATTCCACGAATGCCGCGTTAACAACGATTGGCACGACTTGATACCACTTAACCGCCCCGCATGGGCAAGGAAAGCAGCATGAGCAACATCACCAGCATCAAGCAGCAGGCGGTCGAGAACTTTGCCGCCCAGTTCCCCATCCTAGTCCAGCGCGGCATTGACGAGCCGACCTGGAACGCCCTTTGTAACACCATCTACCCAGGCGCCAACCCCGATTCGGTGGTCATGGCCATCGACTACTGCAAGGCTCGCGGCCTGGACATCCTGCTAAAACCGGTCCACCTCGTCCCCATGCAGGTCACGGATGCCCGCACTAAGGAAAAGGTATGGCGGGATGTGCCGATGCCCGGGATCGGCATGTACCGGATCCAGGCTGACCGCTCCGGCAACTACGCCGGCGCCGACGAGCCCGTGTTCGGACCGGATGTGACCGAGGAATTCCAAGACCCCTACAACCAGAGCGCCAAAATCAAGGTCATCTACCCTCAGTGGTGCAAGTACACCGTCTACAAGGTGGTGAATGGGCAGCGGGTGGCCTTCCATGCCCTGGAGCGCTGGAAGGAAAACTACGCTACCCAGAGCAGCAAGACTGAATGCCCCAACGCCATGTGGCGTAAGCGCCCTTATGCCCAACTTGCCAAGTGCACTGAGGCGCAATCCCTGCGCAAGGCATGGCCAGAGATAGGCAGTGAGCCCACCGCAGAGGAGATGGAAGGTAAGGAAATCATCATCAACGAGATCCCTGGCACCCAGACGCCCCTGAGCGTTCCCGCCAAGAGTCGAGCCTTGGATGCCATGCGCGGCCAACACACCGCTCCGGTCACCCTAGACCACGAGCAGGCCACCGAACATGAAGCGTCCGCCGGGGTTGACCATGCCAACGCCTACGCCGACCACTGTGCCGCCATCGAGGGGGCCAGTGATACGGCTGAGTGGCAGCAGGCCTATACCAGCGCCTGGGCATGGGCCAGCGAAACCGCTGACCAAGCAATCACCGACGGAATCAAGCAGGTGGCCGGTGAGCGCAAGGCCCAGCTCAACAAAGCCAAGTAACCAGGTCACCTTTAACTTAACCAGCCCGCTAACACCAGCCGGTCAACCAGCGGGCTTTTTTATTGAGTAAGGACCCGACATGACCGAACAAGCCAAGACTGACACCGCCCAGAACCAGCTGGTTGTCATCGAACCCACCGCCGCCGTCACCCTGTTCACCGAAGGGGATGGCATCAACGCCATGCTGGCAGACATTCGCCAGAAGGCCGCGAGCCTGGTGCCGGACGTCACCACAGCCAAGGGGCGCAAGGAGATCGCCAGCGTCGCCTATGCCATAGCCAAGACCAAGAGCTATCTGGACGGGCTCGGCAAGGGGCTGACAGCCAAGTACAAGGAAATCCCTGCTCGCATTGATGCTAACCGTAAGCTGATCCGCGACACACTGGACGCCCTTAAAGACGAAGTGCGCACACCACTCACCAAATTTGAAGAAGCAGAGGCAACCCGGGTTACCGCCCTGCAAGACCGACTCACAATGCTGAAAGATCTTGGCGCTTCAGGCGGCCACGAGTTCACCGCCGCCGATTTGCAAACAATGCTACTGGAGGTCGAGCAGGCAGCCCTGGACGATAGCTGGCAGGAGCTGCTGCCACAGGCTACTGTGGCCAAGGAACTGGCTGCCAAGCGCCTTGGTGATACTCTGGCCACCCGGCTGAAATACGAAGCCGAGCAGGTCGAGCTGGAAGAGTTGCGTAAAAAGCAGGCCGAGCAAGATCGTATCGACCGCGAACGCCTGATAGCAGATCAAGCCGCTGAGGGCGCTCGCATCCAGGAAGAAGACCGTCAACGTCTCGAGCGTGAAGCTGCTCAGCACCGTGAGCAGGAAGCTCTGCGCCAAACCCAAGTAGCAATAGGGCGCGAAGCTCAAGCCCGATGTGATGCAGAAGCTGCCGAGCTGGCCCGCCAGCAGGCTGAAGACAACGCAGCACAACAAGCTGAAGAAGCGGCGACCCACGCGGCAGAGCAGGAACGCCAGCACATTGCCGACGAACAACGCCTCAAAGACGAAGAAGATGCCCGCCGCCTTGCCGACCAAGATCACCGCGGCCGGATCCACAGCTCAATCATGATGGACCTTATGGGGCTCGGCATTGAGGAAGATAAAGCCATAACCCTCATTAAGCACATCGCCAGCCACAAGATCGCGCACCTGACTATCAATTACTGAGGAGCTGGCTTGATGGCTGATTACCGAGGTTCAACGACTCCTGATGACACCCGAGATCTCACCCAGACCCCAATGTTCCTTTTTCGAGCGTTGGATCGTGAGTTCAACTTTGCTCTCGATGCAGCGGCCCTGCCAGAGACAGCCTTATGTTCACACTACCTGACGCCGGGCATTGATGCTCTGCGCGTGGATTGGGGTGACTTCATCAACCCTCTTCTACGCGCTCCCTGGGCTTGGCTTAACCCGCCCTATTCCGCTATCGGCCCATGGGTAGATAAGGCCATTGAGCAGCAAAGGAAGGGCATCGGCACCGTCATGCTGGTACCGCAAGACACCAGCACTGAATGGTATCCAGGGGACATGGCCAGTGAAGTACGTCACATCAAGGGCTACCACGATGAAAGGGGTAAATGGCGTAATGGCCGGATCAACTTCATCGACAAGAGAACCGGCCTGGAAATGAAGGGTAACCCGAAAGGCTCCATGTTTCTTATTTTCGCCCCGAACTGGCGCAGCACCTGCCGGATTTCAGATGTCAGTAAGCAATCGCTAATGCTCGCCGGAGCAGGGCCCGCCAGCGCTGCAGCCTGATACCCCCAAACAATCCACTGATAGCCACACAGAAACGGTGGATAACTTTTTAGGCACCCCATGAAAGACTCTGAATCACCCTACCCAGGCGCCGTGATCGTCGGGCTAGGCGTTGTCATGCCCCATCCATCACAACCCGAAAAGTTCGTCTTGCCGGGGGGGATTATCTGTAATCGCCACAACGCTGAAAAGGCGGCGCAAAAACTCCATGTAATGCAAATCACCCTGAAGCATCAGATGCTGTTAAGTGACGGGACTCAATACCTTATTCCACCCCAAACCTCCGAGCAGCATGGCCCGGAAGTACCATGACATATTCACAATCAAGTCAGCTGATTATCTTGGCGCTGTTTCTTGTAAAGGCAGCTGTCACCATGCTGATCAACATTGTCACCCCAAGCATCACAGCGAGGGGAATATCTGCCGTTCTGATCTACTACTTCGGTGCAGCAAACGTCTGGCAGATTGAATGCCTTGCCAAAGCACTCATCGAATACTCAGACCATTAACGGCCCTTCCCTCAATCCAATTGGCGCCCCATCCTCAATGGCAGGAGGGCCACACCATGCAACAGCTTCAACTCATCGACCAAGACAACCAACTGCTAAACGATCTAGTCAGCACCGTGCGTTCCCCAACCCTTTCCCGATCGGCCAAGCTCGCCGAGATCGGTCGTATCCTAGCTCACTTCGATCTACCTATCGAAGCGCCACGGATTGCCGGCCAACTCTGGAGCGCCACCGAACTTGGCAAGGAGCTAGGAGTCAGCGCCCAAGCCATCGGCCGACTGGCCAACCAACACAAACTCAAACGCCCGGCGTTCGGGGAATACCGCCTTGACCAAGCGGTGAGTAGCAGGAAACAAGTCGAATGTTTCCTCTACAACCGAGCGGGCCGGGATGAAATCACCAGATTGACGAGGACCAACCACCATGGAAACAACTACCGATCCCGCCAAAAGCCAGATCCAGGGCCAGCTCCTCATAATGAGATTGCCTGACGCCATCCCGCTAAGTACCTACCTCAGTACGATCGAAATCACCGACCGCGACACTATCAACAAGCGAATCCAGCGAGGCATCTGGCAGCTGGGGATCCAAATAGTCAACGTTGACGGGGCCAAGGAACGTTGGGTTAACATTGCAGAGGTAATGAAGTGGGCAATGAAAAACAGCTCCCACGCGGCGTGACGCTGCGCAGTGATACCATCAACATCACCTTTACCTTCAGGGGGGTTCGCTGTCGCGAGCCCATTTCCAATCTACCAAACTCCACCGCCAACGTGCGCTATGCCTCGCGGCTACTTGGCGAGATACAGGGAAAGATTGAGCGCGGCCAGTTCGCCTACGCCGACTACTTTCCGAAGTCCAAGAAACTGCGCATCTTCGGCGGCGCATCCATCGCCGCCAAGGTGGCCGACTATCTGAACGAGTACATCCACCGCTGTGAAGTCCGAGGGCTTAGCCCGTCAACTATGGTCGGGTACCGCAAGTGCTGCACCGCTCTGAAGGATCTACACTTGGTGACGGTCTCCGACCTGACACCCGCCTTGGTGAAAAACTGGCTAATCAGAAGCAATACCTCCGCCAAGACGGCACGCAACCGGCTGTCATTTCTGCGCAGCTCCATAGATGAAGCTGTGACGGACGGACTGCTGCAGGCGAACCCAGTATCACTGATCTCGGTTTCCAGATATTTGGACGTGGATTCAGCTTCTGAACGAGCAGTTAGGGACGTTGACCCGTTCACCCCGGCAGAGGTGGAAGCGATCTTAACGACGGCCAGAAAAATCAACGAACAGTGGGCAAGCCTGTTCGCCTTTGCTTTTGCCACTGGAATGCGGCCATCCGAGATCTGCGCCCTGAGCTGGTCATCGATAGACTGGATCGGCAACACGGTCGCCATCTCCAGCGCTACGGTCGTCGGCATTACAAAAAGCACCAAGACAAGAGCTGGCACCCGCATAATCGAGCTGACTAAGGAGGCTATTGCCGCGCTGAACAGCCAGAAGCGCTTCACCTTCATGCGTTCAGAACTCGTTTTTGAAGATCCAAAGCTGGGCAAGCCATGGCCCGGGGCCGAGCCGATCCGGAAAAAAGCATGGCTCTACACACTCCGTCGCTCAGGCGTTCGCTATCGCCACCTCTACCAAACCAGGCACACCTATGCGACGGCCAACATCAGCCGTGGATGCAACCTGTTTTGGCTCGCCGGCCAGATGGGACACAAGGGGCCTGAAATGCTATTTAGGCACTATGGATCCTACCTTTCCGAGTACGACGGCCAGACGGCAAAAGCGCCAATCCCGATCCAAATTACAAAATGAAGATAAAAACACCTTATATTTCAATTGGTAAAGTTGCTTTGGACGGGGGTTCAAATCCCCCCAGCTCCACCAAACAATGTTCCGGCCGGGAACGAAGAAGTACAGAAACCCGCACAGCGTAAGGCTTTGCGGGTTTTTTGTTGTCCGTAAAAGTCCGAGGGAGTCGCCAGAAGCCAGCTCATTTAGTACCATTATTAGTACCACAGGGGCTGTGGTACTAAATTCGGTGGTACGAAGAGGCAACATGGACAAGAAGACACGCGAGACCGGAACAAACCGGCTAACCGACACTAAGGTGAAAACTGCCAAGGCAGATGTAACCCGCCGCCGAAAATGAAAAAGATTTACGGGGAAAATGAGAAACTACCAGCCCAGCTGTTTATCAAACTTGGTGACACCGCAATCGCTGAGTTTGATAAGCCTGTTAAACGAGCCTGTAAATAATTCTGTGTAACTGCCCACTCCATTACAGGTGACCGTTCAGGCGATCACCGAACTCGATAATAAAACGATTTAGGGCAAGCTTCCAATTCTGGATCGGCATGGTCCATTTCTTGGCGGCCTGCTGTATCGCGAGAAACGCCACTTTGAGCGCCGAGTCGTCGGTCGGGAACAGCTTCC
>NZ_JAACGC010000088.1:0-14644 GCF_029237385.1 Aeromonas sp. 1HA1 | reverse complement strand
TGATGTCTTTTGCCAGCTCAGCGGCGAGTGCTTTGAGTTTGTCTTGGTCCATTTGCTTACCCACGAAGGTATCCTTTTGAAAAAGTTACTTATTCGTGGGCGGTTACACAATTGGATTTACAGGCTCATGGTTGGGGCTATTAGAGATCCGAAAAGCAATGTGGTATTTATATAACCAAAATCTATTCCATTTGACGCCCAATCACAGAGAATGTCCACAATACCAAGGTATTACCGATATCACTCTAGGTTGGGGGGTTATGGCTTGATGGCTGATGTGGGAAGCAATATCGTCATCAGTCAATTTATTTCATCTATTATTTAGTCATTATGTTGGCATCCACCTGCATACCTGATATATCGCCAGTGCTCATATTGAAATGTTGCTCTAGTTGGGATTTTAATTCATTGTATTCACCAGATTTAATTAATTCAAGCATGCCTTTGTCAAACATAGTGCTAAGGTACTCTCCGTTGCCAGTTGCTTTTGATAATGCGATATAAAAATCACCATTAGTAGAAATGGTAAAAACATCTACAACTTGATCCCTAATATTTTTCTTACTTGCAAGATAATAACCAGAACCCTTTCCCAGTAAGGCAAAATCTATTCTGTTTCGCAAAAGCATATCGAGTTGCACACTGTCAGACTTTACTTTCTCGAAAGTGATTTCAGAATTTTCAAGTATTTCGGTTGGGTATGAATAACCCAGTGTAGCGCCAACCCTGTTACCTGATAGCAATTCATACACCCCAACTTGTCCTGATGCATCATAACTTCTACTCTTTGACGTCAATGAAAAAACCCCTAGCGGTTCGTTTACAAGTGGCGTTTTTGGCCACACATATTTATTTTTGTTGTCTCTTGTTATGGCAGCATTAAAGCAACCGGAAATAACATCAGTAAGTGCTAGGTACATGCAGCGTGAAAATGGAATTACTTTATACTCAGTGTTAATGCCTACTTTTTTAAAAGCTTCACGAACTACAATGGGTGTAAAACCGTCAAGATGTCCAGTTTCTTTATTTAAGAAACAGTAGGGAGCCCAGTCATCTTCTACACCTAATATAATTGTTGTAGGTTTTTCTGATGAGGGGTACACATTTCCTAGGAAAATGAAAAAAATGGATAAGAATATAGTCATTGTGTAAGTGTGGCTTTTCATAACAGATCCCGAGTACATACGAATACATTTATAATACATCATGTACAGGATTCTATTTTATTATCTCATATGTTGAATGCGTTCCAATAACTGATCCGCAACGAAAGCCGCGGTGTCACCGCCGTTGGGCGTCTTCTGTTATCTGGTGACTGAACCGTGCCTGCCGCAGCGCTGGGCAAATTGCTGTCAGTTGTTCCTTGGCTGATTCGGAAATGAGGTGGTGCGCGTCATTTCTGCGAGCCGGAGGGCGTTGGCCATAGGTCGGTGCCCAGAAAAATGCGGCATGGGTCATCGTCTCTTTCCGCCGACCAATGGGAGGAAGTAGCCATGTGTGCATATTGACGCTCTCTCGCAGCCGGTCGCGTTGGGCGCGGGCTAACTTGGAGTTGTCTCCATCCTTCACAACCGTCAATAGTGCCAGAGTATCGTCGGCCCCGACGGCTGTCATACTGGCCAGTCAAGCTGGCGCCTCCCCGAGGGCACCACGGCGGCAGCAGCGGCCGCCCATGGCCATGGTGGTGTTCTTCCAGTCCACTGCGGGTTGGATGTGGCTGGCCCGGGTGAGTTGACGTCTCCTGGCATGGGAGTGCTGTCGCCTTGCCAAGGGGCTATATATCGGCACACACTGCTTCTTTCACAAGGCGCGCCTTCGGGGACGCCTTGTCATCTTTGGAGTAGTGATGGCATCAGGAGGTGCAGATGATCGTTCGTCAGGCAACGCAGGCTGATATTCCCGTATTGGTGAGCCTGCGCATGGGGCTGTTTTGTGAGGTGGGTGAGCTGAGCGATCCGCTGGTCGATGTGGATCTCTGGCAGGCGACCAGTGCCTATTTCAGCACGGCGCAGGCTGATGGCAGTGCGCGGTCCTGGGTGGCCGAGGTCGGGGGGGAAGTGGTGGCGAGCGGCACGCTGGCTCTGTTTGTGCGGCCTCCCTATCCTGGCAACTTGTCGGGGCGGGAGGCCTATCTGCTCAACATGTATACACTGCCGGCATACCGCAAGCAGGGCATGGCCAGCGCCCTGCTCAATGCCATGGTGGCCTATGCCTGCGCCGAACAACTGGGCAAGGTGTGGCTGCATGCCAGTGATGAGGGACGCCCTCTGTATGAACGCGTTGGTTTTGTTGCCAATCCGGCGTATCTGGAGTGGTTGCCGGGACATTGATCCCGCCTGTGGCGAGAGCTGAACCGGTTTGTTCCGGCAGACGCAATAGCACCCCTGGCATCACCGCCGTGTGCGTGCCCTGGCGATCCTTAGCTACTGCAACATGTTGGCCATCACCGGATCGCGCGGCTGCGCTCAACTATGAGCCGCCCCATGCAGGGGCGCTTGCCGAGTGCGATACGCAGGCAGTGGACGATGTGATAGCGGCGTATTCAGGCGCAACGGACAAGCCTCGGGTCATGGGCGCGAGCACCCCGCAACGACCTGCGGGATGCTCGCGATTGATCAGGCCACTCGTCCCTGGAGTGGGTGGATCCAGACCCGCTCGCCGAGTGCGATGGCCGGCTGGGCGGGGACAATTTCAATCAGGCAGTTGGCATCGGCCATGGAGCTCAGAATGCCGGAGCCCTGTGGCCCTGTGGTGCGCACTCGCAGCACGCCGCTGGCATCCTGATGGAAGACGCCGCGCAGAAACTCGGTGCGGCCCGGGCGGCTCTGCATCTTTTGTTCGGCCTGTGCCGACAGGCGCAGCGGTTGCCAGACCCGGCCCTGCAAGCAAGCGATGGCAGGCTCGACAAACTGCAGGAAGCAGACCATGGCCGCTACCGGATTGCCCGGCAAGCCGAAGAAGGGGGTGACCCCCAGCTTGCCAAACGCCAGCGGGCGACCCGGCCGCATCTGGATGCGCCAGAAGGCTATCTGGCCAAGCTCCGCCAGCACCTGCTTGATGTAGTCGGCATTGCCCACCGAGACGCCGCCCGAGCTCAGCACCAGATCGGCGCTGGTCGATGCCTGTTCTAGCTGCTGGCGCAGTATGGCGGGATCGTCGGGGATAATGCCCAGATCCATCACCTCGCAGCCGGCGGCGGCGATGAGCGCCATCAGGGTGAAGCGGTTGCTGTCGAAGATGTGGCCGGGGGCCAGGGCCTCGCCCGGTGCCTGCACCTCGTCGCCGGTACTGAACAGCGCCACTTTCAACGGGGTTCGCACGCTGAGCGTGGCTTGACCGAGCGATGCCGCCAACCCCAGCTGGGGGGCGCCAAGGCGAGTACCGGCCGGGATGGCGACCGCACCCCTGGCGAGATCTTCACCGGCCAGACGCACATTCTGCCCCGCCCGGATCGGGGCATTCACCGTGACCCACTCACTTTCAATAAGCGTCTCTTCCCGCATCACCACGGTATCCACGCCGGGGGGCAGCGGCGCGCCCGTCATGATCTGCACCGCCTGACCCGCCAGCACAGGCTCATGGCGCGGCTGGCCCGCCAGCACTTCACCCACCAGTTGCCAGCGGCCAGCGGCGAGATCGTCGCTGCGAAGGCCAATCCCATCCATCGCCGAGTTGGCGTGGGGCGGCACATTGATGGGGCTGACGAGATCGGCTGCCAGCACGGCGCCGTGGCACTGGGCCAGCGGCATGTCGGTGCTGCGTGGGGTTGGGGTGAGGGCGTCCAGAATGGTCTGGCGGGCCTCCTCCACGGATAGAAAACCGGCTCCCGGTGTCTGCTCCCGTTGCCGCGATTGAGCCAAGTGGGTACAGACGAAGTCGGCGATGGCCGCCAGATCATTGATATCGAGTTGGGGCAGAGTGGTTTTCTGCGGCGTATCGCTTGCCAGCGCGATGATATCGTCATCGTCCGGGAACAGCAGTGGCTTGCCGAGCGCTGCGCGGTGCAGCTCGATTTTCGGGAAGTGCTCGTGTTTGAACCCCTCCACCAGCAGCAGATCGAGCTCGGTCTGATCGAAGCTTGCCAGCAGCTGGTGAAAGTCGGCTTCGGCCAGATCGGTCTCAATGATGCGAGCATGGCGGCGGCGGGAGGCAACCATCATCTGGCTGGCACCGGCCTTGCGCAGGCGATGGCTGTCCTTGCCCGGCTGGTCGATGTCAAAATCGTGGTGGGCGTGCTTGAGTACGCCAAGGCGCAAGCCACGACTCACCAAAATGGGGATGAGTTGTTCCAGCAGGGTGGTCTTGCCGGTGCCGCTCCAGGCGGCAAAGCCGAGCAGGGGAAGGGTGGGGGCCGGGGTCGTCATCGCCAGGGTCATAGCGCGGCTCCTTGTTGGGGGTCGATAGTCGAGTTCAGCAGGCGTGCTTCGTAGGCGGCCAGCTCGGCTGGGCTGTTGAGATTGATGAAGGCATCCGGCTCATCGGCAAAGCTCACCACCGCCATCTGGTGGCGGGCAAACCAGATATCTATCTTGCGCTCCCCTTCGGCCAACGCGCGGCAAAGGGAAGGGAGCAGGGATTTGTGCAGCAGGGCCACCACGGGTTGCAGCCAGTCGCCGTCGTGAGCCACCACCAGCTCGGTGCCCGGAGTGAGGGCGGCGCGAAAGCGGCTCATCAGATCACAGGGCAGGGCGGGGCCATCGCAGGGGACGAACAGCACCCAGTCGTGGCGGGCGGCGGCAAGGCCGACCTGCATGCCCGCCAGCGGGCCGAGATAGTCGCGATTGTCATCGCTGATGACGGGAGCCAGCGCCTGATAGCGCGCCTGACTGCGGTTGGCGTTGATCAGGATCTCGTCGACCTGGGGCTGGAGCCGGTCAAGCACGTGATCGATGAGCGGGCGGCCCGCAAGCTGGACCCAGCCCTTGTCTTCGCCCCCCATGCGGGTGGCGCGGCCACCGGCCAGGATCACGGCAGAGACGGGGAAGGCATCAGTTCTGGATTCGCTGTTTGAGGTCATGTCGCTCGATGATTTTCAAAGGGGTGGGTTCGTGCAGTTTGCCACGGGCGAGGGTCCATTGCCGCTCGCACAGGTCGGTCAGATCGTTGTTCTGGTGGCTGATGATGACCAGGCCACTGCCCTGTTCCCGCAGATCTTGCGCCAAGGCGGCCATCAGGGCAACCGAATGTGCATCCAGATTGGCGGTGGGTTCATCCATCAGCAAAAAGGCGGGCTGCAGCGCCCAGGCGCGGGCCATGGCCAGACGCTGGCGCTCGCCACCGGACAAAATACTGATGTGTTCCCGCGCCACGCCTTCCAGCTCGACCCGGCGCAGCGCCTCGAACACCCGCACCTCGTCGGCGGCCTGATGGCCGAGGGCCCAGGCCACGTTGTCGTGCACGCTGCGATCGAACAGATAGGGGGTCTGGTGCAGATAGGTGACCCGGCCCGGGCCGGGATCCCGTTTGATCCACTGTTCGAGTCTGGCGCGCCAGCCACGGGCGAGGTTGGTGTGGCCCTGGGTTGGTGTCAGCAGGCCGGCCAGTATCTTGAGCAATGTGGTCTTGCCCACCCCGTTCGCCCCGCGCAGCCAGATGGCGTCGCCTGCCGCGATGGAGATCCGCTCTATCTGGAACAGGTTTCGCTCGCCAAAGCGCATCATCAGCTGGTGGGCGGTCAGGGCCATGGGGTACTCCAGTTGATAAACAGTGGGGGCATGGTCAGTTCTTCAGATAGCTGTGGCCGCGACACGCGGTCAGCAGCAGGTTGAGCAGCAGGGCCAGGCTCAACAGTACTATGCCGAGCGCCACCCCCTGGGCAAAGGCACCCTTCTGGGTTTCCAGCGCAATGGCAGTGGGGATGTTGCGGGTAAAATGCAGGATATTGCCCCCCACCATCATGGAGCAGCCTACCTCGGTGACGATGCGGCTGAAGGCGCCGATCACCGCCGCCAACAGGCCGAAGCGGCATTCGCGCATCAGCCCGAGCAGCGCCTTTGGCCAGGAGAGCCCCAGGGTGAGTGCTGTCTCCCAGGCGCGGCGATCGCTTTGAATGAAGGCGGCGTGAGCCATGGTGGCGATGACGGGGAAGGCGATCAGCATCTGGCCAGCCACCATGGCTTGCTGGGTAAACAGCATCTTCCAGTCGCCAAAGGGGCCTGCCCGGGAGAGCAGCATGTAGAGCAAGAGGCCGATCACCACGGTCGGCACCGACTGCAGGGTATTGATGCAGGAGAGCCAGAGCCAGCGCGCCGGGATCGGCAGATAGGCCAGCACAAAGCCGAGCAGCAGCGCCGGCACCAGCACCAGCGCCAGTGCCAGGCAGGAGACGGAGAAGGAGACCCCCACCACCTGCCACAGCTCTGTGTCGCCACTGAACAGCAGGGCAAGCGCCGCCAGCGTTGTATCCAGCAGGGTTGGCATCAGGCGCCTCTCTCAGAGGGCAGGGCGAGGGCCGTCAATGCGGTCGTATCCAGCAGGGTCGGCATTATTGCCCGCTGGCATCGGCTACAAACAGCGCCTGACCCGCCACCTTGAAGTTACCGATCAGCGTCTGGCCATGCTCGGAGACCAGCCAGTTCTTCAGGGTGCGGGCTCCTTCGGTATTGAGATCCGGGTAGCGCTTGGGGTTGACCAGGATCACCTGATAAGGGTTGAACAGGCGCTTGTCACCTTCCAGCAGCACGGCGAGATCCAGCTTGCTCTGATAGGCGAGCCAGGTGCCTCGGTCGGTCAGGGTGTAGGCACCGAGCTCGGAGGCCATGGTCAGGGTCGGCCCCATACCCTGGCCGATGGACTTGTAACCGGGGAACTCGGGTTTGACGTCAGCGGCTTGCCACAGGGTCTTCTCCTTGATGTGGGTGCCGGACTCGTCACCGCGGGAGATAAAGGTCTGGCCCTGATCCTTGATGGCTTGCAGCCCCTTGGCCGCGTCGTGCAGCTTGCCCAGACTCGCCGGGTCTTTCGCCGGGCCGACGATGACGAAGTCGTTGTACATCAGGTGCACCGGCTCGATACCAAAGCCTGCGTCGACGAAGGCCTTCTCGGCAGAGGGGGCATGGGTCATCACCAGATCCGCATCGCCATTTTCACCCATCTTCAGGCTCTGACCAGTACCGGCCGCCATCACCTGCACCGGATAACCTGTCTCCTTGGTGAACTGGGGCAGCAGCCAGCCCAGCAAACCGGACTGCTCGGTGCTGGTGGTGGTGGCGAGGCGGATAGGCGCCTTGGTGGTATCGGCGTGGACTGCGCCGGCGATCAGCAGGCTGGCCGCGAGGGAGAGGGCAAAACGTTTGAGATGGGTTTTGATCGTCATCTTGATGCAACTTTTTCAGGGTGGATGAGGAGAGGGCAAGCGTAAGCAAACAGGGTGCCAAACTGTTCCTTTCCTGTTTTATTTGCAGTTTGCCTTTTAAAAACAGACGTTTATTAGAATCATTTAGGTGAGCGTGTTATCGCTTTTAATAATTGGTGTTGGTGCTTTTGATACGGTAAGGACAAAATGTCCCACTAAAGTTCCGGTTATCGGGACATTCTCCGACCTTACCTGCATTCGAGGTACTTTTGTCATGACTGCACCCGCCAGCCGCTGGTCTGCCCTCTCTTTGCTCATCGTCGATGACGAACCCGGCATGCGCAGCTTTCTGGCCAAAGCGCTGGCCAGGCGCTTCGCCCAGATAGAGACGGCCGCCAGCGTGGAGGAGGCGGAAGCCCTGCGCTGTCGCCTGCATTTCGATCTCATCATTGCCGACATCCGGCTGCCGGGGCGCTCCGGCATCGAATGGCACGAAGCCATCGACCCCGCGACCCGTCGCAGCGACATCATCTTCATGACAGGTTTCGGCGACATGGATACCGCCCTCAAGGCGCTGCGGCTCGGCGCCAGCGACTTCATCCTCAAGCCCTTCAACCTCGATCAGATGGTGCAGGCGGTGGACAGGGTGATAGAGCGCCGCCAGATGGAGCGGGAGAACCTGCTGCTGCGTCGGGAGGTGAGCAAGCTCTTCCCCCCCACCCTGATCGGCGACAGCGCCAAGACCCGGGATCTCAAAACGCTCATCGCCAGAGTCGCGCCCTCCAACGCCGCCGTGCTGGTGGAGGGGGAGTCTGGCACCGGCAAGGAGCTGGTTGCCCGCGCCCTGCACCAGCTCTCCGGTCGTATGGGGGCCTTTGTGCCCCTCAACTGCGCCTCCATCGCCCCCGAGCTGCTCGAAAGCGAGCTGTTTGGTCACGTGCAGGGGGCCTTCACCGGTGCCCGCAAGGGGCGCGACGGCCTGTTCCGGGTTGCCCATCAGGGCACCCTCTTTCTGGACGAGATAGGCGAGATGCCGCTCGCCATGCAATCTTCCCTGCTGCGGGTGCTGGAGCAAAAAGCGATCCGGCCGGTCGGCGCCGAACGTGAATTGTCGGTGGATGTGCGCATCGTCGCCGCCACCAACCGCAACCTCAAAGCCGAGGTGGAGGCGGGCCGCTTTCGCGAAGATCTCTTCTACCGCCTCAATGTGGTGGCGCTGCCGGTGGCGCCCCTGCGCGATCGCGTCGACGACATCCCCGCTCTGGTCCATCACTTCACTCGCCAGCTCACCGCCGAGATGGGGATGGGCTCCTTAAGCTGGACCCACGAGGACGTGGTGGCCATGCAGGCCTATCCCTGGCCCGGCAACGTGCGCGAGCTGCGCAACCTGATCGAGCGCTGCCTGTTGCTGGGCAAGCCCCCCGCCGACTATTGGCAGAGCAACAAGGCGGCAGAGCAGGGGGAGAGCGAAGAGGGCTATCCGCTGGCGTGGCCGCTGGCCGAGGTGGAGAAGGCCCATATTCTGCAAGTGGTGGCGAGCCATGATGGCAACAAATCCGCCGCCTCCCGGGTGCTGGGGGTGGCGCGCAAGACCCTGGAGCGCAAGTTCAAGGAGTGGGCCATCGAATGAACATCTGCAACCGGATGGCGCCGCTGTGACCCTGTTGCCGCGCTGGCTCAAGACCAAGGTACGCTGGCGCCTGCTGCTGCTCACCTCGGTACCCATCATGCTCACCCTGGTGGGCATGATTGCGCTCACCCTCTACTGGACCCTCACCTACAGCTGGCAGAACCTGCTCACCACGGTGCGCAGCGATCTCGGGGTGGCCCACCACGCCATCACGGTGCAGCAGCAGCGACAGACCGAGCATCTCGAGCATCTGCGCGATGCCTGGGCCTTTCAGCTGCGGCTGCGGGAATCGCCGGATCAGCTGCATGACTGGGTGATGCCGCTGGCGGCCAACTATGGTCTCGATTTTCTGCGCTTGCGCCGCGGCCCCGAGCTGGATCAGCTGACGGCGCAGGAGCGCGCCGCCCTCACGGCCGGGCGCAGCGTCAGCCACTTCGTGGTCTGGTCGCAGCAGGAGATGCTCGCCCTCTCCCCGCAACTGGCCAAGCGGGCCGTACTGTGGCAGCGGGATGGCACCAGGGTGGTGGAGGACAGGGGGCTGATCAGCCTGTCACTGACCCCTGTGATGGGCCGCGACGGCTCCCTTTGGGCCGTGCTGGAGGGGGGCGAGCTTGTCAACGGCAGCACCCGGCTGGTGGATGAGCTCAAGGGGCAGGTGTTTGCCAAAAATACCCTGCCGGATGGCAGCGTTGGCACCGTCACCCTGTTTCTCGACGATCTGCGGGTGAGCACCAACGTGCCTGCCAGCAGCAGCCGTCAGCTGGGCCGGGCGGTGGGCACCCGGGTCTCGCCACCGGTGCGCGAGCAGGTGTTGGGGCGGGGGGAGATGTGGGTTGACCGCGCCTTCGTCCACGACGCCTGGTATGTCTCGGGTTACGAGCCGCTGCTGGGAGCCAGGGGCGAGCGGCTCGGCATGCTCTATGTTGGCTTTCTCGAGTGGCCCATTATCCGCACCTATCTCACCAATCTGGTGGAGCTGGGCTCCGGCGTAGTGCTGCTGTTGCTGCTCTCTGGCCTGCTGGTCTATCGCGGCGCGCGGGATCTCTTCTCCCCCATCGAGCGGATGCACAAGGTAGTGCGGCAGGTGCAGGCCGGGGAGTCGGCTCGCATCGGCCCGCTGGCGCTCGACCCCGATCACGAGCTGGCCCAACTCGGTCGCCAGTTTGACGCCATGCTGGACAGGCAAGAAGCGCATCAGCAGCAGATGGCCCGTAGCGCCGACGAGCTGGAGCAGAAGGTGGCCGAGCGTACCCAAAGCCTCGAGCTCAAGACTGCCGAGCTGGAAGATCATATCCATATGCTGACCGAGGCGCGCCAGCAGCTGCTCATCAGCGAGAAGCTGGCGGCCCTTGGCGAGCTCTCGGCCGGGGTGGCCCACGAGATCAACAACCCGCTGGCGGTGATCCTCGGTAATGTGGAGCTGATGAAGCTGGAGCTGGGGGAGGCGGCAGAGCCGGTCAGCGAGGAGCTGGCGCTGGTGCTGGCCCAGATCGAGCGCATTCGCGCCATCACCCGCAGCCTGCTGCAATATTCGCGCCCCGGCGACTACGAGACAGCGCCCGTCTGGCAGCACCTCACCCCCATCATTGAAGAGAGCCTGACTCTGGTGCGTTCAGCCCTGCGCCAGCAGCAGGTGGCGCTGGTGGCCGATCTCAGGGCCCAGCAGCCCATCGAGGCGGATCGCCAGCAACTGTTGCAGGTGCTGATCAACCTCTTGGTCAACGCCAGCCACGCGCTGGGGGAGCAGGGGGAGATCCGGGTCGAGAGCCGCGACTGGTGCGATGAGGCGGGAGCGCTGCAAGGGGCCGAGGTGCGGGTCATCGACAACGGCAGCGGCATCGAGGCCGCCATCATGGACAAGATCTTCGACCCCTTCTTCACCACCCGCGCCACCGGCACCGGGCTGGGGCTGGCCCTGAGCCACCGCATCATCAGCCGCTGGGGCGGGGAGCTGTTGGTGGACTCCACCCCGGGGCAGGGGAGCTGCTTTACCGTGCGGCTGCGCAGCCACGCCCTGCTGCCCAGCGGCAGTGAGCCCGTGAAACTGGAAGGGTGGCGCATCGCCCTCAATGCCGAGGGGCGTGAGACAAGCGATTGAGGCTGTTATAAAAAGGCCCGTGATAAAAACAGCCCGTCAACATGGTTGGCGGGCTGTTTTGTCGGTGGGTGAGTGGTTATTTACTGCGGGCTCCACACCAGCTTGCCGCTCTGGGTCAGGTCATAGCCGCCGAGGCGGGCCGCCAGCTCGCGCCCCTCGGGGGATTGCAGCCAGCCGATCAGCTGTTGCAGCAGGGTGCGAAAGAAGACCCCCTGCGGCATCACCAGATCGAAGCACTCCTGCGACAGCGGCATAAAGCCGAGGCCAAACTCGGTGGCGGTGCTCTGGGCGCCGGGCCCGACGTCCGCATCGCCGCGACTGATGGCGGCGGCCAGCTCCCGCTCGCTGTTGACCTCGAGGGTGCGCTCCAGCCGGGTCAGCGACTCACCCTGGGTTTGCAGCCACTCCTGCAGGGCGCGCTGGCTGCCCGCCCCCTCCTGGCGCATGGCCCAGCGCCAGTCGAGCGCCTCTTTCGCCTCCTTGGGTTGCAGCCCCTGCCGCAGTACCAGCCCCTGCACCCGCCTAAATCCATGAACGATCACCCATTGCCGGTGGCCCTGATACTGCTGCACCAGCGCCGGGTGGCGCAGATGGGCCTCTTCGGCCTGCCCCCAGTGGATGGCTACGATCTCCACATGGCCGCGCGCCAGCATCGCCAGCCCCTGACGGGTGCCGCACGGGGTGTAGCCCACCAGTGCCTGGGTGCCGAGCTGCTGGGCCAAACGGCTGCTGGCGTAGTGGAGCAGCACATCGTCGGAGCCCGCCAGCAGCAGCCGGTCGTTCATCACCCCCTCGTGGCAGCTGCCGAGCAGCCAGCGATCGAGCAGGGAGCGGGGAAACAGCCACTTTCCGGTCGCCTTGGTGGCGGGGATGCGCGCCTCGTTGGCGAGCTGGTAGACCTTCTTCTCGTTGAGATCGAGGTATTCCGCCACCTGCTTTACGTTCATAAACTCATTCATGGCTTGCGCTTGACCCTCTGGCTGGACCGGTCGAGATACAGAGCAATCTGCTCGGCACTCATCAATTCGTTCATGGCTGAATCCCGCATGCCGCGACCAGCTGAACTTGGCGCCAGCACCGGCGGCTTCTCGTCCAGCACCAGCTGGTCGTGGCCGGTAAAGAGCTCGAAGTGGCGCCCCTTGGCGCGGGCAACCATGGTGATACCGAGCTGGCGGGCCAGATCCAGCCCCATCTGGGTGACGCCGGAGCGCGACAGCAGCACCGGAATGCCCATCTGCGCCACCTTGATCACCATCTCCGAGGTGAGCCGCCCTGTGGTGTAGAAGATCTTGTCGTGGCCAGCCTCGCTGCTCATCCAGAGCTCGCCCGCCAGGGTATCCACTGCATTGTGGCGCCCCACATCCTCGACAAAAGAGAGGATTTCGGCGCCACGGCAGATGGCGCAGCCATGCACGGCGCCCGCCATCTTGTAGGTTTCGTTATGGGCCGACAGCGCCTTGAGCAGGGCGTAGAGGGTGCTCTGTTTCAGCTCCGGCGCCGCCAAGACCACCCCTTCGAGCTTCTTCATCACGCTGCCATACATGGTGCCCTGACCGCAGCCGGAGGTGACCGTCTTCTTCTCCAGTGACTTGTCGAGATCGGCGGCCTGCTGGCTGCTCACCACGGCGGCGGCCTCGCTCTCCCAGTCGACGATCACCGACTCGATGGCTGCAATATCCTCGATAAAGCCCTGATTTTTCAGATAACCCAGCACCAGCGCCTCGGGGCGGGCCCCCAGTGTCATCAGGGTGACTATCTCCTTCCAGTTGAGGTAGACCGTCAGTGGCCGCTCACAGGCGATTTGGCGGGTTTGCAGCTGTCCCTGTTCATCCATCACCTCGACGGTCATGGTGAGCTGGGCGGCAGCATTGCTTTTGATAAAGGTCGGTGTCATGGGCCCCTCGCGACCGGTTGCCGGGATCTAAGGGGAGGGATACAGCAAGTTTTGTTCCAGATCATGTAAAAATAATTTTTTTAGTTATAAATTGAGGGAGAGCTCTAAAGTTTTAATTATGAATTTATTGGATTAAAAGTATGCCTTGGACGAGTTGTATGACCTAAATCATAATGCTGACATTATTTCTGTGAGGTAATGATAAATGTCAGATGATGAAATTGAATATGGCGCTATTTTAGTCGATACATCAATTTTTGATGGTAATGGATTAAAGCTGGAAAAAGGGTTGTTGGGAAAACTGTCACAATTCAAAAAAAGCCCTATAGAATACATTTTACCCGATGTGGTGAAAAATGAAGTTCAGCGGCACTTAGAAAGTAAAATTAGTGCTTCACGTGCAGCTTTAGAAAAAGCCCTCAATGAGGCTGGTGACCATCTCTTCTTTGATGGTAGTGAATTGAATGATGCAAAGAAAATGCTTGTTGACAGTAAAGAGGTTAATGGACTCGCTGAGAGTCGGATGAATAAATTTATAGATTCCACAGGCGCTTTGGTTCTGGAAACTGGGAGTTACGTTTCAGTTTCTGACTTACTTTCTAAATATTTTTCCAATGAGCCACCATTTGCAGAGACAGGGAAAAAGAAAAATGAATTTCCTGACGCTATAGTTCTTATGGCTGTTGAAGCTTGGGCTGATAAGAATAACGAATATGTTCTAGCTATTGCCAAAGATGGAGATTGGAAAAATTTTTGTCAGAACTCAACGAGAATAAACTATCAAGATGATTTTTCTCGCGGCTTGGAAGTTTTTAACCAAACCAATGCACCATATACGTTGTTAGCAAATCTTGAGACAGCTTTAAATTCAGGTTCAGCCACGAAGTTTCTTGCTGAAATAAATTCTCTTTTAGAATCTGCTTTGGATGGATTTACACCAGATCAAGAGGCTGACTCAGCGTTTTATTGGGAAGCTGATGGTAGTCATGGCTGGTTCAAAGATTTCTCATTGCTTGAGCATGAGTTTCGTATAGTTGATAAGGATGAAGACTGGGTCGTGTTAGAAGCCTCAGCTAATATTGTTGTCGAGGCAGAGGGTGATTTTTCATTATCTGTATATGACTCTATTGATAGAGATCATGTATCGATGGGAGGAGTAACTGTACGAGTGGAGCGTGAGTTCGAGTCGGAAATTCTAATTACAATTTCTGGTGACCTAAATGGCCCTGTTGATGAACTATCTATAGATGAGGTTGAAATTGTAAGTCCTATAAATACCATCGACTTTGGATATATAGAGCCAGAGTATGATGATTACGAAGAGTAGTTTCGTATCATGGGCCAAATCGTAGGTTGGTGCAGAGCGAAGTGATGCCCAACGTTTACCGCGAATACCTTTATCAAGGCAATAATCGGATAATCCGGTGTTATTCGATTATTGCGATCCCTTTTGATCATCTCGTATGTTGGGCTAAATCGTAGGTTGGTGCTGAACGAAGTGAAGCCCAACGTTTACCGCGAACAATTTATCAAGGCAATGATATGATAATTAGGTGTTACTCGTTCATTACCAATGTCACGTGTGATTGGGGGTTGATAAATTGTAAGCGCCGTTAAATCGACCTACTTGCCTTTACCGTATTGCGCCACTTTTTTTGCAATCGGCTCCAGCGGGACGTTCCATGGCAGCAGGGCTTCGAGCTTTTCCAGGGTATCGGCCTCGCCAAT
>NZ_JAACGC010000087.1:0-15089 GCF_029237385.1 Aeromonas sp. 1HA1 | reverse complement strand
CGCAAAGCGAGCATCAGACGGAAGCAAAAGATTGCAGGAATGAGCAGTGAATACCTGGAAAAGGTACTCAATGCTGGCCTCAACAAATTGGGTGAATTTTAACAATATGTTCACGCTCTCGCCCTGGGCAGTGAACCATGCCATAAATAACTGAGTCTCAAAAGCATCACCATGCCTTATCACCAGAATGTAGGCATGACCGGATGTTTAGCATTACCCGGATATGGGGATATTATCATTGCAATGATGATATATGCATTAGATTTTGAGTTGACATTTTCTTTTTAAATATATGTTTATTTATTTCACTGATAAGTACGTCTTTATTTACCGGTTTGGTAATGTAACCGTTCATACCGTGTGACATATAGTATTGTTTGGATTCTGGCATGGCATCAGCAGTTAACGCAATAATGGGAATGTTAGCCCAAGGTTTTGAGGATTGTCGTATCTGGGTGGTAGCCGCCAAGCCATCCATGATAGGCATCTGGACATCCATCAATACCAGATCAAACGTAGCTTGTGTCAATTTTGTTAATGCTTCTTCTCCTTGTATCGCCAGTGTGACCTGATGGCCGACAGAATCGAGCATGGCACCTATTACCTTGCGATTAGTGGCATTGTCATCCACTAGCAAAATACGATAGCTCTCCTGATTAACTGACTTGGAGGGTAAGCAAACAATGGAAGGTATGGTCGCTTGGGCAGGCCAGATATAGGTGAAGGTACTCCCAAATCCATCTTGACTCTCGACCGAGATATCGCCTCCCATTAAACGCGCGAGATTGCGGGATATTTCCAGGCCAAGGCCGGAACCACCATATTGACGGGTAATGGAAGCATCGGCTTGGGAGAAGCGTTGAAATAGGTTTTTTATCTGATCTTTGCTCAAGCCAATACCCGTATCCTGGATTGAAATCCTGATCGAATGGCAGTCTTTATCCAGTGGCCGACTATCTATGTTGATATTGACCTCACCCTGATGGGTAAATTTGATGGCGTTGCTCAGGAGATTGAACAGTATCTGACGTACCCTCAGGGGATCCATCATCAGCCATTCTGGTGTCTCAGGGGCCAACGTCAGGTTTAGTTTGATCCCCTTTTCGTCGCAGCTACTCTGCATCAGCACCCGGATATCTTCCAAAAGATGAGGTAAATGATGGGGTGCGAGGAGCAGTTCGATCCGGCCCTCTTCCAACTTGGAAATATCCAGGATGTCATTGAGCAGTCCCAGCAGGTGGTTGGCCGACTCCCGAGCAGTCTCCAGATAGTCTCGTTCCTTGGGGGCCATCTCTCTATCTGCCAGCAGTGAAAGCATGCCAAGGATGCCGTTCATGGGGGTGCGGATTTCGTGACTCATATTGGCCAGAAAACTACTTTTGGCCCGCTGACCGGCTTCTGCTTCACGGTTGGCCTGGAGTAGCTTCTCGTTAAGTTGCTGCATCAGTTTGTGGTGCAGATGGGATGTGTTCATTTGGCGCCATATGAGCAGGGCCAGCACAAACAGCAAGGCAAACTGCAAGGTAGCGATCAGTGTGGTTGTGATGATCTGCTCTCGCACTCCATCGCGCCGGATGACGTCGAATAAGGTCGCCTGCTGGTTGACCTCCAGTGTCAGTTGATGAAGCAGTGGGAGCAGTTGTTCCAGTTCTTGGTTTAACTGTTGATGCGCTGTCTGGTCCAGTTGTGTGACCTTATCTGGTCCAAGCCAGATATCGGCCAGAGCAATGTAACTGAGGATCGCCTTGCTGGCCTGTTGATATATCTGGGTCTCTTGCAACAGGCTGCGATCCTTACTCTCCAGTATCAGGTCCATGCGACTAACCATGATGTCGTACCTGAGCTGAAACTTAGCCTGTGAGTCATGCTGCAGTGAGTTTTGAAAGCGCAACGCCTCGTTGTAGAGCTGAAAATAGTTCCACATGACGTTGTCTTCACCTTGGGTGGTACTGCGATGAAGGTCCTGGAATTGCCGATACTGGATGGTGCCAATACCGGCAAAGGCCAGCAACAGGACGCAGAGCACCACGAACAGTGATCGCTGACTCGCAGCTATGGATCGCATGATATACCTCACTCCACCTTGATCTGGCTGATCTGCCAGATGGCCCGACCGTAGTAGAGCTTGTTGCGAAGCTCAGGATATTGATCAAAGGGATAGATGAGGAATAGTGGCCCTTTGTCGCGTACCGAGAGGGGTTTGCCATTGATGCTACGGGCCAGGATCACTTGGTATTGGCTGGCATCGCTGGCGGGTATCTGGACGGAATAGTCATTGAGGGCGGTGATGGTTAGCTGCTTGCCATTGGCGCCGACCTTGGCCAGTAGGTCACTGAGCCGCGGACCCCGGAAGGTTTTCTCCTCGTCGTACCAAGGGGTGTGGGTCTTGATTTCATATTCGGGCAGTTGATCCAGCATTGCACTATCCCACAAGGCCAATTGCTGGTAGTTGGGCTGAGTGATGCTCCCTTCTACTCTGAGCAGGGCATTGTCGGGGGAGGGGGTGGCCTGCACGACTCCGCAGAGGGTGGCCAGAAGCGGTGCGACATACAAAGTGAATTTCATATCTTCCTCCATCAATCCGTTCGAAGCTGATACTGGCAATGGTGAGCATCGGCAAGGGAGAGTAAGCAATATACGGGCCGATCTGTGAGAAACGCCAGTTTGCGGCCAGGCCGGGCAGGGAGGGAGGACATTGGCTCCAGTTTCATTGCACTTTGCAACAAAAGGTGGATTCATGTTGCAAATTAGTAACTAAAATAGGGGTGCGTGTCTCAAGTGGGGCTTTTTGTGGACGATAAATTGGGAGCTTATGGGGCTTATTGATCCGGCACAGCCTTTGCATTGCTTCAACTGTCGTGAAAGTGAGCTGTCTAGGTATAAACAAGGAGCTGAACATGGAAAGCATGACTTACACCCTCAATGACACCCAAGTCATCGCACTGGAGAATGAATTTGATGCGATGGCAGTCAGCGAATTACGGCCTTTGTTCGAGCGGTTATCAGAGTACTCTGGTGATGTACTAGCCGATCTTCGTGACGTCCATTTTATTGATTCATCGGGTATTGGGGCCCTGGTCTTCCTGTATAAAAGATTGCTTATGAAAGGTCATCGTCTGGAGCTTATTTGTGGCCCAGGTCAACCCCATGACTTATTGGAAATGTTACATATAGACAGAGTCATCCCGTGCCATGAGAGTATCAAAGTTTATATGCTCTCTTGCGGCATGATGGCGGCAACATCATGAAAAGGTGGTGTGCCTTGTGGATATGCTTGCTGATATCCGGCTGCGCCCAGTGGCCACCTGAAGGTTATGGGGGGCTTGCCGAGGTAAGGCCTACCCTATTGCCACGGAACGAGGATGAACGGCGGATCTGGTTACGTTATGATAAGCGTCAAAAGGAGCTAGATAAGCAGCTAGCCACATTGAAGCAAGCCAATCTGCGTGAGTGCATGCCCGCAGGGTTGAAACAGTTGCAATCTCAACGTGTTGACATCGTGCGGGATATGCATGGTCGACTCTGGTCAGAGGTTGCCTGGCGTCAGACGATGCTGGCACAATCGTTACAACAGGTACGTTTGCATCTTGAAGAGAGAGTCAGCGAAGGCTGTAGCACAGATTGGTCGGGGCTTCCCTTGCGTCAGTGGAGGCACACGTAACAAGCAAAAGGATGTTTATGAATCGGGGCGCTATCAAAGGATTGATTTGTTTTGTTTTCTTGTTGTTTGCCTGTCCGCTGCTGGCGACCACCTTGTTGGCTCCCGGGGATAGACTGGCGATAGTGCAGCCAGGGGAGGCTGCTTTTGACCAGCCTTTCCAGATAAACAAGCAAGGGGAAGTGAAACTCCCCGAGGTGGGCGTTGTAGTGGTGGGGGGGAAAACGCTCCAGCAGGCGGATGAGATTATCCGTACTGCCCTCAAGCCCATCTACAATAACCTCTCCCAATTAACAGTCACGCTATTGGAAAAGCGTCTGCTCATTAGTGTTATGGGGTATGTCAAAAAGCCAGGCAGCTATGATCTGGCACCCGATGGCAATGTACAGATGGCGCTCGATGCGGCTGGTGGTTTGGTGCCGGGTGCCCAGCTCAACAACATGCAGGTACGTCGTGGCGATACTGTCTCCAACTTCGACTACAAGCACTATCTCGATACCGGCGATGCCAGCTTGCTGCCCCCGCTGCAATCCCTCGATGTGGTGTTCGTGCCAGCCTCTCCTCTCATCGGCAACGTCCAGATTGATTTTGATGCTGCAACCCTGGCGGCAGGGGGGGATGGTGACACCGGCAAGGCTATCAAGGTCTTTGGCGAGGTGAACAGCCCGGGTGCGTTCAGCTTTAAAAGTGGCAACTCTATCGTCGATCTGCTGATGCGGGCCGGAGGGGTGACTCGTTTTGCAGGGGTGGAGCGGATCCGGGTGATCAATGGCGATGCCCCCGAGTTGTTCGATCTCAAAGCCTACCTGGACTCGGGTAACAATAAGTTGCTGCCCACTCTGGCCCCCGGGGCCACCATCTTCATCCCCAAGGATGAAGAGCAAATCAAGCGGGGGGCTCGCACCATCTACATCATGGGAGAGGTGTTCAAACCTGGCGCCTATGAGGGGCGGGAGGGGGACTCCTTCCTCGACATATTGGCCAACGCTGGCGGTCCGACCCGCTATGCCGAGAGTCGCCAAATCCGCTTACTGCGCACCGATGGGTCGGTCGAACCGATCGATCTGCAGGCTTACACCGAAGGTACGCAAAAGGCGCTGCCTCAAATCAAACCCGGCGACGCGATTTTTGTCCCGGAAAAGACCGATATTAACGAGAAGTCCTGGTTAAAAGTGGCACCCGGACGGGCGGTGATGGTGATGGGGGCGGTACGTATCCCGGGTCGTTATGAATGGTCTGATGAGATGTCTCTGCTTGATTTGATTGCCCATGCCGGTGGCCCCAATGAGCGCGCCGACATTGCCAAAGTACAGATCCTGAAGGCGGATGGGGGGATGGCAACTCCGACCCTCTTCGATCTCGACAAGTTTCTGCATCAGGGGGGCGCGCTCGCCAGCCTGCCAACGATCCATGCCGGCTTTACCATCATGATCCCCGAGCTGCCCACCGATCCCAGCGACAACAAATCTCAGTGGGTACGCCAGTCACCGGACAGTTCCATCTATATATTCGGCCAGGTTGGCGCTCCCGGTCGCTACGCATTCAACGATCAGATGGGCTTTATCGACATACTCTCCGCGGCCGATGGTCCTAGCGCCATGGCGGACTTGCGCAATGTACGCATCGCCCATCGCAATGGTAGTACGGCACGGGTGAGCAAGCTGGATCTGGCCCTTTACTTCGAGACCGGTGATGAAACCCTGCTGCCCAAGGTGCTGCCAGGTGACTCCATTTACTTGCCGGAGAAAAACCGCCCCTGGCTTGATGAACCCAAGGAGGACACCATCCGGGTGCTAGGGGCGGTTGCCCGACCCGGCCGCTATCGCTTCAATTCTTCCATGACCCTGTTGGATCTGCTGGCGGAGGCCGGTGGGCCAACCAGCTCTGCTTACATCAAGAAGATAGTGGTGATCAACATGGCTGTGAGCGGGCAGGGGGATCAGGCTCGTACCTTCGATCTGGACGGTTTTGCCAAGGAGCCTGATTTCAGCAAGCTACCGGTGCTGCGGGTAGGAGACACCGTCTTCATCCCAGATAGCAAGAGCAGTAACTGGGCCATCTTCATGGAGGGAATGCGGGACATTCTCACCACTATCTCGGTGGTCGCTCTGATGGGAACCCTGTGAGATGAGCATTCCAATCCAGTACCTTGAGCTGGAGTCGCTCTATGCCGCCACCCTGGGTCGTGGGATCCGCTCATTGGCGGTGACCTCGGCCGAAGGGGGGGAAGGGGTCAGCACCATTTGTGAGGCGCTGGCCCGGCGAGCAGAAGCGGACGGGCTCAACACACTGCTGGTGGATCTCAACCTGTATCACCCCGGTCGCCCTGCAACCCAGGCCTGGGGGCCCAATGATGTACCGGAGCCGCTGAGTCGGGGCCACTTCCTTGCGGTGCTGCCGGCACCCGGTAAGGATTTGATGGCTTTTCGCAACAAGGATACCCTGCGCCAACTGCTGGTTCGCTGGCTCGAACATTATGACGTGGTGCTCTTTGATACTTCCCCCCTCAATGCCCTCAACCGGGGCAATATCCCGGCAGATCAGGTCTGCGGGGCTTGCGAGGGCGCTGTGCTGGTTGTGTTGGCCGGGGTTACACCGACTGCCATGGTGCAAAGGGCCGTGGACAAGTTGACCCGGACCGAGGCCAACCTGATGGGTGCCGTGTTTAACGATCGCCTTAACCCCGGGCTTGCCAGCGAGATCTTGCGTGAGCTCAACCGGCTGCCGAACAACCGGCTGACCGAGTGGCTCAAGCGTTGGTGCCGGCGCAGCGCCCTGCTCAATTTCAGGATCTGAGGGAGTGCCTATGGAAGAGTGGTTGCGATCTGCCCCAGCTACCCTGCAGTCGGTGCGCGAACTGCGCGGCCGCTTGGCACAGGGGTTGGCGCTGTTTCAGGTCCCCTCCCAGGATCAGGCCAACTGGCTGCTCTGTTTCAGCGAGTTGGCCACCAATGTCGTGCGGTATGCAGAGCCGCCGGCTCACCACCTCTGGCTCACTTTGCAACAGGATGAATCTGGATTAAGTCTTCTGCTTGACGACGATGGTGGCCCCCAGCCTAACCTCGTTGCGACACAACTACCGGACGAACTGCAGGAGGGGGGGTACGGTCTGGCTCTGGTATACCGGCTGTTTGATGAGGTGAGCTTTAGCCACCAAGGCAATCGTAATCGCGTGATGTTGCGGGCCCGTGGCTGTGCCAGGCAGGAGCCCGTGGTGGCGGTGATCGACGACGACAAGGTGATGCGTACCTTGCTGACCGGGTATCTTCACGGTCAATATCGGGTCGAAAGCTATGCCGATCCTCTCGCAGCCCTGCAGGCGCTAGGGCGTCAGCCCCCGGCGCTGGTGCTCTCCGACATCGAGATGGAGGGTATCGACGGCTTTGGCCTGCGTCAGCAGTTGATGAAGGACCCCAAAATGCGCGGTGTGCCCTTTATCTTCCTGACCGGTCATCAGGATCAATGGACCCAGAGCAGGGCCGGCGCGCTCGGCATAGATGATTTTTTGACCAAGCCCATCACCAAGCAGGCACTGTTGCTGGCTGTCTCCCGGGTGTTGCAACGCTCGGTCCAGCTCAAGTCTCAGTGGGGGGATCAGCTGGATCAGCGGATGACCTCGGCCCTGCGTCCCTTGTTGCCTGCCAGTCGTATCCATGGTTATCAGCTGGCATTACAGACCCGAGCCGCTGCTGTGGGCGGGGGGGATTTTCTGCTGGTCAGGGAGCGGGTGCTCTGGCTTGGGGATGTGATGGGGCACGATGCTGAGGCCAAGTTCTTTGCCCACGCCTATGCTGGCTATTTGCGTGGTCTGCTGACGGCCCAAAGCGAGCAGTGCTCACCCGCCCGGCTGTTGACAACGCTCTCCACTGCCGTCCATAGCGATCCGTTGCTTGGGGCGACCCTGCTCACCACCCTCTGCATTGAACTCGGTGAAGAGGGATGGGTCCGCTGGGCCAGTGCGGGACACCCGGCGCCCTGGCTAATAGGAACGGATGAGATGCATCAGCTTGGCGTCACCGGGCCATTGCCCGGCCTGCGACCGGATCCCCATTTCGAAACCTGCGAGCACCGGCTTCTTCCGGGGGAACGTTTGTTGTTCTGGACCGACGGGTTGCTGGAGAGCCGCAATGCTGTCGAGCGCCAGCAGTGGGAGGCGCAGTTGCAGCAAATCTGCCTTAGCCACGAACCCAACCTGGATCGGTTGACTCAGCGTATCGCCAACTGGTTTGACGACAGAGCTGACAGTGCACCGGATGACATGACCCTGCTGCTGATTGCCTGTCCCTCCCCCTGATCCTGCTCTCTCCCAGCCAGGCTGGCCCGTTCTATGCAATAACCTGCTGGATGTGGCTTGGGGCCACAAAAGGAGAACATGTATGTTGCCAACACAGCAGGTTTGGCTTGCCATTGATGCCCGTCAGGTCGGCGGGATCGAGGTTCACATCACACACCTCGCCAGCGATCTGCTGGCAAGGGGACTGGGGGTCACCATAGTGCTGGTAGCCGACCACGGTATGACCCCTTTTATCGCGTTGCTCCGGCGGGCTGGGTTGCCATACAGGGTGTGCCGCAACAGCCGGGATTTCATGCGGCAGCTGGCTTGCCAGCCGGGATCCGTTCTGCTTCATACCCACGGTTACAAGGCCGGAGTGCTCGGTCGGCTCACCGCCTGGTGTAGCGGCAAGCAGGTTGTTTCTACTTTTCACAGTGGTGATGAAGGTGAGGGCTGGCTGAAGTTCTACAGTTGGCTGGATCGTCTCACCGCGCGTTTTGCGAAGTGTATTGCAGTCAGTGAGCCAATCGCTCGCAGATTGCCTGTGCCGAGTACGGTGATCAGCAACTTTGTGCCCATGCCGACGACTCCGGCATCGGTTGCAGGTAACCGGGTGGCGTTTGTCGGCCGCCTCTCCCCGGAAAAGGGACCAGAAGCGTTCTGTCAGTTGGCCGCCTTTTGCCCGGACGGGGAGTTTCATCTTTACGGGGATGGCCCCATGAAGAGCACCTTGTGGCAGCAGTATGGCGATCGCGTGCAGCTTCATGGCTTTCAAACCATGGCCAGTGAGTGGCATAACATAGACCTGCTCTGTATTACCTCCCGTTTTGAAGGATTGCCTTTGGTTGCCCTTGAGGCGATGGCCCATGGCATACCTGTCTGTACCTTTGCGGTGGGCGGCTTGGTTAACCTGATTGATCACAAATCAAATGGTTGGCTGGTAGAGCCTGGCCATGTTCGTGACATGGCGGGGCTGGTCAACTACTGGCTGCGCAGCGATGAGACGGCTCGTAGCAGAATGAGTCAGGCGGCTCGCAGAACAATTGCCAGGGGTTACAGCGTGAACCACAGAGTGACCGATATTCTGGCCGTCTACAGTGCCTGAAGAACGGGTGTTATACCCGGTAAAACGGGTGGTGTTGGCCATAATGCCAGTCAGTTAAGAGAATGTGAGTCTCAACCTGAGAGGGATAGGGCCAAAGAGTGAGGGAGGCATGATGCCTCCCTCTTTTTATTGGATACCCGTCAGGGCAAGGGTTTCAGCCAAATGGACTATTTCACCCTGGCGCGGCTCCTGTTATTCAACATTTCAAATACTCAGTCACAATAAGAGCCGCTAACAACACAGCTTAACCAAGTGCAGGCAGATAAGGGCACATGCCAGCGTCTGCCAAGCGAGATGGGTATCCAGCGTCGCTCGAAACGCAGACTGCGCTTGCCAAAACCGGCGAGCAACCATGAGTTCGCGCGATGATCCAGAGTGACGATCCCATCGCGTATTACTCATTGCTATCGATGCCTCGCCGGCAATGGGGGCCTTGATACCCCGTCGCCTCCGATAACCACAGCAACGGCGAACGTCATATCCCTTGTCTGCGGGTCGCGTGTCATGCCGACATCGTGGCCAGCTATGTGGGGCTTGGCATCGTTCGAAGCAGCACAGATTGGTTAGCGGCGCGACATGCTTACCTGGCGGGCATTATGGCTTTTGCCACTCGTTTTTATGTGATGGGGCATGGTTCCTTGCTATCGGCCGGCCCTGACACCGCTCGTTGCTCAAGGTGACATGAGCGCCTGCAATATGGATGGGTAGCGACATGACGGCGTTCAAGCCGTCGCCTCGTGCACGACCACGTCGGATGCCTCATAAAAAAGGCCATTGCAGTGGCAATGGCCTGAGGCTGTTGTTGAGGCGGGTGGCGGGATTAGCGCCCCTTCTTGCCAACCATGATGGCGATCGTCTTGCCGATGATATGCACATCCTGCACCAGCCAGCGCCAGGGATGGATCAGCGCGACCGAGTAGGCAAGGTCGAACGCGAGCTTGCTGCGCACATCATCCAGCGACTCATCATAGCCCTGATTGACCTGAGCCAAACCTGTGATGCCGGGAGCCACCCCATAGGTGCGTTCGATAAAGAAAGGCACTGCCTCTTCCAGCCGGTTAGCGATCCCGGGCCGCTCCGGACGGGGACCTATCAGAGACATGTCACCCTTGAGTACGTTGATAAACTGCGGCAGCTCATCGAGCCGGGTTTTGCGCAGAAAGTCACCGCTGCGGGTGATCCGGCTGTCCCCTTTGCCACACCAGACCGGCCCCGTGGCCGCTTCGGCGTCGGCGCGCATGGTGCGAAACTTGATCATGAAAAACAGTTCGGTATGGCTTTCGTGGCTGCGTCCGATCCGCAATTGGCGAAAGAACACCGGACCCGGGCTATCCAGCCGGATAGCCAGCATGATCAAGGGCCACAGCGGCAGCGTTAACAGCAGGCCGAGACTGGCACCCACCAGATCCATGATGCGTTTGATCACCAGTGTTGCTGTTGGAATTGGGTGTTTCATGCTGCTCTCTCCTGTGTGGTGGGGTGTACCAGCATCCGCAGGCCGTAGCGCAGGGTGCCGATGCCGTTGTACCAATGTCCGAGTACCAGATAGTGGATCTTGCGAAACAGAGTGGGCCAGCTGTACAGGGGGGTCAGATGGATTAACGTGACCAGCAGATACCCCAGCAGTTGCAGCACCAGCAGCGCCTGAAACAGCATGGATTGCGTTGCCAGCGGAATCGCACACAGCCACAGCAGTGTCAGGCACAGGGGCATCAGTACCCGTAGTCCCTTGCCGCTGGCAAAGTTGAATGCTACCCAGCCAAATCTGGGGTGCAGCAGAGGCAGCAGGCGTAGCAGCTGCTGTGTGTTGCCAGCACCGATACGCTTGCGCCGTTGGGCTTCCAGCAGGGCATCGGATACCTCGAGCTCCAGGGCTGAGCAGCGATTGTCATAGACCGCCTTGTATCCCTTGGCGATGGCCATCATCGGCAGCATGAAGTCATCGTTGATGGTATCTGCGGCCAGCGGGGTGAGGCACTCCCGACGCATCATGTAAAATGCCCCGTGGGCGCCCAGCATGCTGCCAAGGGCTGATTCGCACAGCTTGATCTGGCTCTGGTAGTGCCAGTAGCTCTCTTCCCCTTGGGAACCGGGCTGCCAGAAGCGATAAGCCTCGCCCACTACCCCGATCTCTGGGTCCTGAAAATGGGCGACCGCCAACAGCAGGCTGTCTATGGGGAGTAGGGCAGAGACATCGGTGAGGGCCACAAGATCGCTTTCAATATGGGTCATTGCCTCGTTGAGTACCGCCACCTTGCCGCGATTGCAGGGGTGGTCGAACAGACGGATGTGCAATTGCTGCAGTGCAGGATCGCCTAATTGGCAGAGGGCTATGGGGTAGCTCTCATCACTGCAGCCATCAAAATGCAGATGGATGGAGAGTTTGTTGGCCGGATAGTCGAGACTGGCAAGATTCTGCAACTTGGCCGCCAGGGTCGTCGCCTCGTTGTAGATGGGCATCACCAGGGTAATGGTCGGCAGCGCGGCGTCGCTGGCCTCGGCCTTGAAGCCACGTTTCACCGGGAGCGGGGGGGGGACCCGCCCACCTGCGCGCTTGCCAACATATTTCAGCAGCAGGGGGTAGCCGACATGGTGGTAGACCACCAAGGCTGCACATAGCCAGAACAGGATCATTATCCACACCATGTGATACTCCTTTGTCGAAGGTTACCGTCAGTTCAACGGACGTACAGCGCTTGATAGGCATGAGCCATCTGGCTCAAACTGCCTTGCTCGCAGACAAATGCTCTGGTGGCTGCGCGCAGGCCACAAGACTTGAGCAACCCTTGTGCCAGAAGTTGAGCCAGTCGGATGGGATCGCGCTCTTCTAGCAACTGGCCGCTCGCTGGACAGACGATATCTGCCGCCGCGCCCACCGCACTCATGACCACGGGGACGCCACAGGCCTGGGCCTCCAGCACGCACAGGGGCATCCCTTCTGCCAGCGAAGGGAGGCAGAAGAGATCCAGCCCCTGGTAGAAGCGGGGCATCTGCTCGACCAAACCGAGAAAGTGGACCCGATGGGCGATCCCCAGCTGTTGGCACTGCTGCTGCAATGCATTTTGCAAACTGCCCACCCCGGCCAGTGCAAGATGCACCTCATCGGGCAGTGTGGCCATGGCGTCCAGCAGCAGGGCGTGGCCCTTGACGGTTTCGAGACGAGCGGCGCAGCCGATGAGCCGGACGCCGAGCGGCAAGCCCAGGGTCTGGCGAGCCAGCTCGCTGGCGCCGGGCGTAAAACGCTGCTCATCGATGCCGTTAGGGATCACCAATGGGGTCAGCTTGCCGAGCCTTGCCTGCAACTGATTGGCGACCGGGATGGCGTCGGCCACCAGGATAGGCCGGAAGGCATGCAGCCCCAGGCCTGCGAGCCTGCGTTGACGAGGATCGTCCAGATACCAGGCGTCATGTTCGGTATGCACCAGGGTTGGCACCCGGGCCAGCCGGGTGGCGAGTCCGCCATAGAGCAGAGGGCCCAGATGATGGGTGTGTACTGCTGACGGGCGCAGCTTGCGCAGCAGACGGATGAGACGATAGAGGGTGGCGGGCGACCAGCCGGCTGGTTTGTCCAGGCAGTGGATCCCCTCGGCAAAGGGACGCAGGGCTGGCCAGGCTGCCAGCAGCGTGTCTTTTGTGCCCTCCAGTGAGATGATGTGCATGGGCTGGTGGCACTCGTTGGCCTGGCTGAGGTTGAGCACCATGGTTTCCAGTCCCCCGGGTTGCAGGTGCTGGACGATTTGCACGATGGCGGACTGTGAGGATACTGAAGGGGCTGGTGAAGTGAGCATTTGCATGGTGTTCTCCTGTCCTGAATGGAGCACGCCTTCGCCCCGTAGCGGTGACTATGCGAATCCTGTACCAACTCTGGTCGAGGGCGTATGAGAATTGTGCCCGCTTTCTATCTACTGGCACCGCCCTTGCATTTGATTGTATGCCTTAGCCGTCTTGTCGGGAGTGACATCATGCCAACCCAGTTTTACTACAACCTCTACATCATTCTCTTCGCCGCCTGGCGGCGCCGCTATCTGATCCTGATGCCCATCTTGATCATGCCGCTGGTGGGGGGGGCGATCGGTCTGATGACCCCAAAGATGTACGAGAGCCGCACCACCTTTATGGTGCCGCAGGACTCCAATCAGGCCTCGACCCTCAAGGACCTCCTCACCCAGGAGAGCCTTAAAGATCGCTTTGCTGTATTGGAAGCCATGCTGCGTAGCCGCTATGTGATGGACGGGGTAGCGCGGGATCGGGGGCTGGTGAATGACGACACGCCTCCCGCCAAGCGCGATGCCATCATGGATTGGCTCTCCACTTCGGTGTCTATCCAATTGATCGGAGACGAAGTGATCGAGCTAAAGGTCAAGGCTGACTCCGCCGCCAACAGTGCCGGCCTGCTCGAGGCCATCTCGCGCCGTTTCTTTTTCAACCTGCTCAACAAGGGACGTCAGTCAGCCGAGTCCTCCGAGCGTTTCCTGCAAAGCCAGCTCGACAGCCGTCGCACTGAGTTGCAGGGGGCCGAGCAGTCGCTGGCCGACTTCAAACGTGAGCACGCCAGCGCCCTGCCAGCGCAGCAAAATGCCAATGCTGCGCGGTTTTATGGCCTCAAGGATCGTTACGCCGAGAGCCAGCTCCAGCTGCAACAGGCCAAAGCCCAGGTTGAGCAGTTATCCCTTGGTCAGCAAGGGCCTATGGCTCGCAGCCTTGAGGAGAAACTGCAGCAGATGCAGACCGAACTGGCGCTGCTGCGGGTACGTTACAGCGACGAACACAGCCAGGTGCAGACGCTGCTCTACCAAATTGGCCAGTTACAGCAGGAGCTGACGCGGCTCAAGAGCAAGCCTGACGCAGCCATAGGGCCCGAGTGGGAACAGGCCAAGCGACAGCTGGCCGAGGCTGAGCAGAACGTCGCCGGTTTGCAGGCGCAACTCAACGAACTGACCGGGGTAGTGGATTCCCAAGGGGATACGGAGCGCCAGCTGGCGGAGCTGGAGCGCGACCTGGAGGTCAAGCGCACCCTCTATCAGGATCTGCTGCTGCGCTACGAGAAAGCCAAGGTGACCGGGGCGCTCGGCAGCTTCGAGCCTGGCGAACGGATCAAGGTCATCGACAAGCCGTTTGCGCCTGGCAAACCGAGCAACTACCCGCTTTGGTTGTTTCTGATCGCCGGTGTGGTGGGGGGGCTGGGGCTTGGCTGTGGTCTGGCCTTGCTGACCGAGCTGGCGGATACCAGCCTGCGTCGCGCCGATCAGTTGGCAAACCTTGTCAATGCGCCTGTGCTAAGCCGGATCCCTTATTGCGAGCCCGCGCAGGGCTATCCAGCCAGCAGTGCTGGTCAGGTACTGCCATTGGCATAGGAGCCGGGCTGATAGCCGCGAAGGTTGGCGCAATGCCAGCCATCCTGAACTTGCATATTCCTGTTAAGGCCTCTTGATGAGGCCTTTTTTATATCGCACAGATGACGGAGTAAAAGTCATGGCAAGCCCATAAAAGAGGATTGAGGCTGCATTTTCTATTTCCGTTTCTTGACGGTGGTTTTATCCAGTGATACAAGTGGAACCTGCGTAGGGCGTTGATAATACATTTATAAATCAGATGCTGGTTGGTAATGCAGTGATTTTAAAATGATTTATTGGTTGTGATGACGAGTGGTGGGGCGGAGTAAGATGGAAGGCGCTGCTAAAAAATTAATAGCGCCTTCCATCTAATTGCTTTTGACTGGTAGGAGGTTAATTTGGCAGGTTTAGTAATGGAAGTAGTTGCAAGTATAACTACTAGCGCGGCAGTAACTGGAGGGTTGATATTCTTCGCTAAGAGTTACTTGTCAGAAAAAATAAAAAACTCAATTAGCCATGAATATGCGCTTAAGCTCGACGCACATAAAAATGAATTGCAAAGAAACGCAAGCAAGGAACTCGAGCTACTCAAAGCCTGACTCTTATACACAAATATTGTGAACTGATTGGCACTTTTCCCGATTTCCAGGATCTGATCTCCTATGTGACTCCCGAACATGGTAACGATCATGCTAACTTTTGCTCTTCATCGTGCGGCCG
>NZ_JAACGC010000086.1:0-15239 GCF_029237385.1 Aeromonas sp. 1HA1 | reverse complement strand
ACATCGCCATGTTGAGGGCCCAGAAAAACTTAAGGCCACCCGCTTGGGTGGCCTTAAGTCATTGAATTCTAAATGGTGCCCGGGGTCGGACTCGAACCGACACGATTATTCATCGGCGGATTTTGAATCCGCTGCGTCTACCGATTTCGCCACCCGGGCAACTGCGAGGGATTATACGAATGGTGCGATGCCATGCAAGGGGTTTTTCTATTGAACACGCTCGTTTGCTCATTTATTCAACGCCTTGCCGATGCAGGGTCAGTTACATAGAATGCCCGCATCATATTAATGGAATAAGAACGATGGCCAAGCGTAAACCAGTCCAACCCGCATCCACCTCCCACACAGTCCCCCACAACCCTTCGGCAGGCCTGTTGCGCCGACTCGGTGCCCTGCTCTATGACTATCTGGTAGTCATCTCCTTGCTGATCATCGCCGGCTTCATCGGGATGGGGGTGGCACACCTGCTGCTGGCAACCGGCGCGGCCACCCTGCCGGAAGGCAAAGATGCCTCCTGGCTGCTGACCAGCCCGATTTACAGTGCCTGGCTCGCCTTCATCATCTGTGGTTTTTACACCTGGTTCTGGACTCGTGCCGGTCAGACCGTCGGCATGCGCGCCTGGCGCCTGCGCATCCAGAATGCGGATGGCAGCAACATCCGCATCACCCAGGCCCTGATCCGGCTGGCGACGGCAGCATTCGGCCTCGGCAACCTGCTGTGCCTGTTCAACCGCAAGGCACCGCGCGCATTTCAGGACATCTGGTCCGAATGCGAAGTGGTAGTGCTCGGCAAACAGGAAAATCTGGAGATGCTGAACAAGTAATTGCAGGTCAACGCAGCAACGAAAGAGGGCACCAACAGGTGCCCTCTTTGCATTACCGCACAGCGTATTACTGCTTGCGACTGAGGATATAAAAAGAGATACCGCCAAACAGCAGACTGGGCGCGATGGCGGCCAGGATAGGTGGCACCGCATACACAAGACTGACGGGGCCGAACACCCGATCGCTCACGTAGACGGCAAAGCCGGTCATGATGCCCATCAGCATCCGCGCCCCCATGCTCACCGAACGCAGCGGGCCGAATATGAAGGAGGAGGCCAGCAGTATCATGGCCACGACGGAGAGCGGCGACAGCAGCTTGCGCCACATCTCCAGCTTGTAACGCCCGGAATCCTGCTTGTTGGCATCCAGATAGCCGATGTAGTCGAGCAACCCGGCCACCGGCAGATTTTCAGGATTGATACTCACTACCCCCAGCTGCTTGGGGGTGAGTTCTGAAGTCCACTCCATCTGGGCCTGCGTCTCGCTCTGGATCTGCTTGGGATCGTCAAAGCGGGTGACCATGACCTGCTTGAGCAGCCAGTGATGCTGTTCAAACACCCCTTCCTGCGCCTGGAGGATATCGATCAGCCTGCGCTCGGGCGTGAAGCGATAGAGGGTAATGCCGGTGAGGGCGCCATCGTTGCGTACCCCGTTAATGTTGACAAAGTTATTGCCATCGCGGGCCCACACCCCGTAGGCAGAGACCGTCAGTCGCCCCTCAGACAGGGCGCCCGCCTTGATATCATCCGCCATCCGCTTGGCGATGGGCGCCACATATTCACCCATCAGGCCCACCAGTATCATCAAGGGGATGGCAGTCTTGAGCGCCGCCATCACGATACTGATCTTGGAACGCCCCACCGCCTGCATCACAACCAGCTCCGAGCTGCTCGCCAACTGGCCCAGCCCGATGAGCCCACCCAGCAGGGCGGCCAGCGGGAAGAACTGAACCGCCTCCTTGGGCATGGAGAGCATGACGAAATAGAGCGCATTGATCATGTCGTAGTTACCTTCCCCCACGGCTCTGAGCTGCTCAACATATTTGATGAGCGCAGCCAGCCCGACCAGGGTCAGTTGACACAACAGGATTGCCATGAAAATGACCCTGCCGATATATCTATCGAGAATGCCAAACATCAGCCGAGATTCCTAAGTTGCAGCATCATGCTGATTTTCTTTTGAAATAGAGAGTCTTGATCCCGTTCCACCAGCTGGTGCCCTGCAGGTTGAGCGGCAGACCGATCAACAGCAGATAGGCCAGCGGCACCAGGAACATGCCCGGCCAATGAGGCAGGCGTCCGCTGTCGATGGCCGAGCGCGCCGCACTGAGCAACAGGAAGTAGGAAAGATAGAGCAAGATGGCAGGCAGCAGCTTGGCATAGCGCCCCTGACGGGGGTTGACCCTGGCCAGCGGCACCACCAGGAAGGTGAGCACCAGGATGGAGAGCGGTAACGACAGGCGCCACTGCAACTCGGCCATCATGCCGTTGTCCTGCGTACCCAACAGATCCAGAGTCGGCTTGGCAGCCGCCTTGCGGCTGGAGCGCTCCATCTCCTGCTGGCGGATCACCAGGCTGAACTCATCAAATTCGGAGATCTGGAACTGCTTGCTGCTGAAGTGGCCCTCGTAGCGGGAGCCGTCCTTCAGGGTCAGCCACTGCAGGCCGTTCTCATCGACCGTCACCACCCCTTCCGTCGCCACCACCACAGAGGGCGGTTTGCCCTCCTGAGAGCGCTGCAGCACGAAGATCTTCTGCAGCCGGGAGCCCTTGTCGTTCAGCTCCTGGATGTAGACAACGAGCCGCCCCTTGTCGAGCTCCATGAAACGGCCCGCCTGCAGGAAGGAGATACCCGGATCGGCCTTGAATTCGTCGATTACCTGATACTCGCGCTCCTTGGCCTGAGGGGCGATCCAGCCGGTATTGAAAGCGGCGATGGCCGCGGTCAGCAACGCCAGCAGCATGGCGCTGTGCATCACAAAGCGGTGGCTTAACCCCACCGCATGCATCACAGTCATCTCACTTTCGGCATACAGGCGACCGTGAGCAAACAAGATGGCTAAAAACAGGCTGATAGGCAGCATCAACAGCGCCATATTGGGCAGGTTGAGCAGCAACAGGGTAGAGACCAGGCGTGTTGGCACCTCGCCATCGGCGGCGTCACCGATGATCTGGATAAATTGTTGACTGACAAAGATAAGCAGCAGCACGAACAACACTGCCAGCTGGGTTTTCAGGGTTTCCCTGAACAAATATCGGAAAACGATCACAGTCATTCCCAAGTAAACTTGTGTTTTTAGTTGAATGCCTGAAAAATAGGGCCGTATATTGGATTTTTACCAGTTTGAACTGCGGAGCCTATGGCTGTTCGCTCCGCCTCTGATACCCCAACAAGCACCGCATTATTCAATAAAAGGTGCCTTTTGTCTTTAGGATGTAGGAGATTCCATGGAGTTCAGTGTAAAGAGTGGCAGTCCTGAGAAGCAACGCAGTGCCTGCGTCGTGGTCGGCGTGTTCGAGCCGCGTCGTCTCTCTCCGGTTGCCGAACAACTGGACAAGATCAGCGATGGCTACATCAGTTCGCTGTTGCGCCGTGGCGACTTGGAAGGGAAACCAGGCCAGATGCTGTTGCTGCATCAAGTACCAGGCGTGCTCAGCGAGCGCGTATTGCTGGTCGGTTGTGGCAAGGAGCGGGAACTCGACGAACGCCAGTACAAGCAGATCATCAACAAGACCATCACCACCCTGAACGAGACGGGTTCCATGGAAGCGGTCTGCTTCCTGACAGAACTGCACGTCAAGGGTCGGGATACCTATTGGAAGGTGCGCCAGGCGGTGGAAACCACCAAGGCGGGCCTCTACAGCTTCGATCAGTTCAAGACCAACAAGGCCGAGCCGCGCCGTCCGCTGCGCAAGCTGGTGTTCAACGTCCCGACGCGTCGGGAACTGACCATAGGTGAAAAAGCCATCTCCCACGGTCTGGCTGTGGCGAAAGGGGTGCGGGTCTGTCGTGACGTGGCAAACATGCCGCCCAACATCTGCAATCCGGCCTATCTGGCTTCCCAGGCTCGTCGTCTTGCCGATGCATTCGACAACATCACCACCAAAGTGATCGGTGAGCAGGAGATGGCCGAGCTCGGCATGAACTCCTATCTGGCAGTGGCCCGTGGCTCCGACAATGAAGCCATGATGGCCATCATCGAATACAAGGGCAACGCCGATGCCAAGCCCATCGTGCTGGTCGGCAAGGGTCTGACTTTCGATTCCGGCGGCATCTCCATCAAGCCAGCCGAAGGCATGGACGAGATGAAGTACGACATGGGTGGCGCCGCCTCCGTGCTCGGCACCATGCACGCCCTGGCTCAGTTGCAGCTGCCCATCAACGTCATCGGCGTGCTGGCCGGTTGCGAGAACATGCCGGGTGGCAACGCCTATCGCCCGGGTGACATCCTCACCTCCATGTCCGGTCAGACCATTGAAGTGCTCAACACGGATGCGGAAGGCCGTCTGGTGCTGTGCGATGCGCTCACCTATGTGGATCGTTACGATCCCGAGACTGTCATCGACGTGGCGACCCTGACCGGTGCCTGCATCATAGCGCTGGGCCACCACACCACGGGTCTGCTGGCCAACCACAACCCGCTGGCTCACGAGCTGCTCAACGCCTCCGAGCAGGCCGGCGATCGCGCCTGGCGCCTGCCGCTGTTCGACGAGTATCAGGAACAGCTGGAGAGCCCGTTTGCCGACATGGCCAACATTGGCGGGCGTCCGGCTGGCACCATTACCGCTGCCGCCTTCCTGTCACGCTTCACCAAGAAGTACAACTGGGCCCACTTGGATATCGCCGGGACCGCCTGGAAGAGTGGCAAGGATAAAGGCTCCACCGGTCGTCCGGTGCCCCTGCTGACCCAGTTCCTGCTGAACAGGGCTGGCGTGGATATCGAAGAGAAGGAGTAACTCCCCTGCTCCTTCCGATGGCTGCATCGGAAACGCGGGAGTTGCCCAGTACCACAAGGAAGAGGCCCGCCTCTTCCTTGTTTCATTCTTGAATCAGTGAGTGGCAGGCGGGAAAACTCCCTGTCAGCCTCTTCGGCGGTCAATAGTCCGTCACCGCAAACGGGATCAACCTGATGAGCCAAGTGACCTTTTACCTGATGAGCGAGCCGGATGACGCGCAGGCCACCGCCGTCGAGCGGCTCGCCTGTCAACTCGTGGCCGATGGCTGGAGCGCGGGCCATCTCTACCTGCTGTGCGACGATGAGGCTCAGGCCCTGCGCCTGGACGAGCTGTTGTGGCAACTGCCACCGGAGCGCTTCGTACCCCATCAGTTGCAGGGCGAGAGCGGTCAGGCACCGGTGGAGATCGGTCATCAACCGCCGAAGCGGCGCTATGCTCGCCTCATCAATCTGGCCAGTGCGACACCTTTGTTTGCAGGACACTTCGCTCAAGTGGTAGATTTTGTCCCCACTGATGAAACTCAAAAGCAGCAAGCCCGCGAGCGCTACAAGCACTATCGCCAGGCAGGCCATACCCTCGAAATGAGGGATCAGCCCGTCCTTGCCGCACCGGATCCGGCGCAGCCCTGACTGCAACCTATTGATCCAAAAAAGAATCAACACCAGACTCCATCCATCCAGATTACGGCGAGACCATGGAAAAGACTTTTAATCACAACGCCATCGAACAGGCGCTCTATCAGCACTGGGAAACCCAGGGTTACTTCAAGCCCCACGGCGACACCAGCAAAGACTCCTTCTGCATCATGATCCCGCCGCCGAACGTCACCGGCAGCCTGCACATGGGCCATGCCTTCCAACAGACCCTGATGGACACCTTGATCCGCTACAACCGCATGCAGGGCAAGAACACCCTGTGGCAATCAGGCACCGACCACGCCGGTATCGCCACCCAGATGGTGGTTGAGCGCAAGATCGCTGCAGAAGAGGGCAAGACTCGCCACGATTACGGCCGTGATGCCTTCATCGACAAGATTTGGCAGTGGAAGGAAGAGTCCGGTGGCACCATCACCCGCCAGATGCGCCGTCTGGGCGACTCGGTAGATTGGGAGCGCGAGCGCTTCACCATGGATGAGGGTCTCTCGAGCGCCGTGCAGGAAGTGTTTGTCCGTCTCTACGAAGATGGCCTGATGTACCGCGGCAAGCGTCTGGTGAACTGGGATCCCAAGCTCAACACCGCTATTTCCGATCTGGAAGTGGAAAACCGCGAGATCAAGGGCCACATGTGGCACCTTCGCTATCCGCTGGCCAACGGCGCCAAGACAGCCGAAGGTCAGGATCACCTGATCGTCGCCACCACCCGTCCGGAAACCATGCTGGGCGATACCGCCGTGGCAGTGAACCCGGAAGACCCGCGCTACAAGGCGCTGATCGGCCAGCACATCCTGCTGCCGCTGGTGAACCGTCTGATCCCCATCGTCGCCGACGAACACGCCGACATGGAGAAGGGCACCGGTTGCGTGAAGATCACCCCGGCCCACGATTTTAACGATAACGAAGTGGGCAAGCGCCACAGCCTGCCGATGATCAACATCTTTACCTTGGACGCCCACGTGCGTGCAGAGGCCGAAGTGGTCGATACCAACGGCAACCCGAGCACCGCCTACGACGCCGCCCTGCCGGGCGAGTTCGCCGGTATGGAGCGCTTCGCCGCCCGTAAAGCCATCGTGGCCAAGCTGGATGAGCTGGGCCTGCTGGCCGAAATCAAGGATCACGTACTGCAACAACCCTACGGCGATCGCGGCGGTGTGCCCATCGAGCCGATGCTGACCGACCAGTGGTACGTGCGCGTGGCACCGATGGCCAAGACCGCCATCGAAGCGGTGGAAGATGGCCGCATCCAGTTCGTGCCCAAGCAGTACGAGAACATGTACTTCTCCTGGATGCGCGACATTCAGGACTGGTGCGTCTCCCGCCAGCTGTGGTGGGGTCACCGCATCCCGGCCTGGTATGACGATGCCGGCAATGTTTACGTGGGCCGTGACGAGGCGGAAGTGCGTGCCAAGCACAGCATCCCGTCCGTGACCGTGCTGCGTCAGGACGAAGACGTGCTCGACACCTGGTTCAGCTCCGCCCTGTGGACCTTCTCCACCCTGGGCTGGCCGAACAACACCGAAGCACTCAAGACCTTCCACCCGACCGACGTGCTGATGAGCGGCTTCGACATCATCTTCTTCTGGATTGCCCGGATGATCATGATGACCATGCACTTCATCAAGGACGAAAACGGCCAGCCGCAAGTCCCGTTCAAGACCGTCTACATCACGGGCCTTATCCGTGATGAAGAGGGCCAGAAGATGTCCAAGTCCAAGGGCAACGTGCTGGATCCGCTCGATATGATCGACGGTATCTCGCTGGAAGATCTGCTGGAGAAGCGCACCGGCAACATGATGCAGCCGCAGATGGCCGAGAAGATCGGCAAGCGTACCGCCAAGCAGTTCCCGGAAGGGATCGACGCGCACGGTACCGACGCCCTGCGCTTCACCCTGGCGGCGCTCGCCTCTACCGGTCGTGACATCAACTGGGACATGAAGCGCCTGGACGGTTACAACAACTTCTGCAACAAGCTGTGGAACGCCTCCCGCTATGTGCTGATGAACACCGAAGATCAGGATTGCGGTTTCTCTTCGCAAGGCAATGGCGGCGAAATGCAGTTCAGCCTGGCGGATCGCTGGATCCAGTCCCAGCTGCAAGTGGCCATCCGTGACTTCCGTACCGCGCTCGACACCTACCGCTTCGATATCGCGGCCGGCGTCTTGTACGAATTTATCTGGAACCAGTTCTGTGACTGGTATCTGGAGCTGACCAAGCCGGTGCTGGGCAAGGGTTCCGAGGCTGAGCAGCGTGCCACCCGTCACACCTTGGTGACTGTGCTGGAAACCCTGCTGCGTCTGGCGCACCCGATCATCCCGTTCATCACCGAGACCATCTGGAAATCGGTGGCACCGCTGACTGGCGTGCACGCAGACACCATCATGCTGCAAGCCTTCCCACAGTTCGATGCCGCCAAGGTAGACGACACCGCCATGGCGGATCAGGAGTGGGTGAAGGAGTTTATCGTCAGTATCCGCAACATCCGCGCCGAGATGAATGTGGCGCCGAGCGTTGCCTTGAACGTGCTGCTCAAGTGCGATGCCAAGGATAGCCAACGCGCCGGTGACAACGAGGCTTTCCTCAAGTCGCTGGCCCGTCTGGAATCCATCCGCGTACTGGCGGACGGTGAAGTGGCCCCCCTGTCAGTGAAGAAGCTGATCGGTGCCACCGAGCTGATGATCCCGATGGCCGGTCTCATCGACAAGGACGCCGAACTGGCCCGTCTGGCCAAAGAAGTGACCAAGCTGGTCGGCGAGTGCGCCCGCATCGAAGGCAAGCTCGGCAACGAGGCCTTCGTGGCCAAGGCGCCGGAAGCCGTCATCGCCAAGGAGCGCGAGAAGCTGGAAGAGTACCGCGCCCAGCTGGTGACCCTCGAGACCCAGCAGGCCGAAATCGCCGCTCTGTAAGGCAGCTGAGCTGCATGAAAAAGCCCCCCTGCAGCAGGGTAATACAAGCCGGTTAAGGGCATGTGAGTCTCAGCCCGTGAGGGATAAGGGCAAAAGAGTGAGGGAGGCATCATGCCTCCCTCTTTTTATTGGATGCCAGTCAGGGCAAAGGTGTCAGCCACATTGACGCCTTAACCATGACACAGTTCCTGTTATTCAATATTTCGGATATTCAGTCACAAAAATGGTTAACTGACTGGCATTCCCCTCCCGCAGGGGGCTTTTTGTTGCCATAAATCCCTTCTCACGGCCTTTCTTCGCCCCTTTGTACAAAATTAGCGAGCCAAATCACCTGCTTTCACAAGCACATCGCCCCCAAATTCATTACACTGCCAGCGATCTTTTCTACTCGGAGTGCTGTTGCAGTATGGAAATATTGATCCTGTTTGGATTGATTTTGCTTAATGGCGTATTTGCCATGTCGGAAATCGCCATCGTTACCGCACGCAAGGCTCGCCTCAGCAAGATGGCGAGCGAAGGCAGCGACTCAGCCGCCATTGCCCTCAAGCTGAGCGAAGATCCGACCCATTTCCTCTCCGCCGTCCAAATTGGCATCACCAGTATCGGCCTGCTCAACGGTATCTACGGCGAATCACTGCTGGCACAACCGCTGGCCTTCTGGCTACAAGAGTGGGGCATGGCCGCCAAGAGCAGCAGCCTGCTCGCCACCGTACTGGTCATAGTGGTGATCACCTACCTCTCCATCATCGTCGGTGAACTGGTGCCCAAGCGCCTCGGCCAGCTTAACGCCGAGCGCATCGCCTGTCTGGTGGCCCGCCCCATGCTGTGGCTGGCGGCCATCACCCGCCCCTTCGTCTGGCTGTTGTCCGCTTCCACCAAGGCCAGCCTGCGCATCCTGCGCGTCAGCCAGGAGGGCGGAGCGAACGTAACCCAGGAGGAGATCCACGCCATGCTGGTGGAGGGCTCCGAAGCCGGGATCATCGAAGATCATGAGCACACCATGCTGCGCAACGTGTTTCGTCTCGACGAGCGCAGCCTCTCCTCCCTGATGGTGCCACGCAGCGACATCCGCTATCTGGATCTCGCCCTGCCGCTGGAGGTGAACCTGCAACGGCTGGTGGAGTATCGCCATAGCTTCTTTCCGGTTTGCGATGGCAGCCTCTCGGATCTGGTGGGCATACTCAACGTCAACAAGGTACTGCACGCCTACATCAAGGGGGAACCCATCGATCTGGCGGCCCTGACCCAGGATGGCAGCCTGTTGCCGGAGACCCTCAATGGCCTGGAGCTGCTCAATCACTTCCGCGCCCACTCCGAGCACATGGTGCTGGTGGTGGACGAATACGGTGAACTGCAGGGGCTGGTCACCCAGCAGGATCTGCTGGAGACGCTGGCGGGTGACTTCCAGCAGGATAACAGCGACGACAACTGGGCCTTCCAGCGCACCGATGGCAGCTGGCTGCTCGATGGCCTCATTCCGCTGCCGGAGTTGAAGGACTGTCTGGGACTGGTTCGACTACCGGAAGAAGAAAAACATCACTATCACACCCTTGGAGGGCTTATCATGCTGCTCCTTGGCCGTGTTCCTCAGACCGGAGATTTGGTGGCTCTGGAGCAGTGGCAACTGGAAATTGTCGACATGGATGGTCTGCGCATCGACAAGGTGCTCGCCATGCCCTTGATCGATCAACCCAGCTAATTTACGCGGAGCTTGTGAGTATGGAGCAGTTTTACCAACTGGCTCACGCCTTTATGCATCAGGATCTGGCGACGCTGTCCGATCCCAAGATGGCCTTCATGGTCTGCGGCGTGTTGCTAACTTTTCTTGTGCTGGAGAACGGGTTCATCCCCACCGCCTTCCTGCCCGGCGATAGCCTGCTCATTCTGACGGGTGTACTCATCTATCAGGACGTACTCCCCCTTGGTATAGTGCCACTGCTGATCCTGGCCACCTTCGTCGGTACCTGGTTCGGCTATATGCAGGGACGCTTTCTGGGCCATACCCGCATGTACCATCGCCTGATGTCCCACATGGACGACAAGCACAAGGAGAAGGTGTTCTACCTGCTCAACAAATACGGCATCCTGACCCTGATCACGGCCCGCTACATCGCCTTCGTGCGCACTGTCTACCCCTACATAGTCGGGGCGACCGAGATCCCGCAGGGGCGCTTTCTCGTCGTCAATCTGGTCAGCTCCATCATGTGGATCACTCCGCTGGTGAGCCTGGGTTACTACCTGAGCCACACCAAGCTCGCGGCCAAGTACGAGTCACAGTTCCTCAGCATCATTCTTTACCTGCCGCTGGTACTGCTGGTCGGTGGTATTGTCGCCCTCATCTGGCGCTGGCTGAGCAAAAGTAAAACCGTCACCCCACGGGATTGAGACAAATGAAAAAGGCCATCGCAAGATGGCCTTTTTTTATCGAAATAATGGCGAATTCCCCCTGATACCCTTGTAAAGCAGGGGTAAAAATGAGTGAATCTACCGCCTTTTTTTCGACGTGAACGGAGTCGGTAGTATGCGGTGTCGGGTTAGCGCAATGGCGCTGGTATATGCATTGGTTGGACTGCTGGGCTTGCCGGCAGCATTGGCTGCCCCCAACCCGGCCAAACTGCAGTTGCAATCGAGCAGCGCACTGGTGATGGACGTCAATACGGGCAAGACCCTGTATCAGAAGAATGCCACCCAGGTGCGGCCGATCGCCTCGCTCACCAAGCTGATGACGGCTCTGGTGGTACTGGATGCCCGTCAGGATCTCAACCAGACCCTGACCATAGATCAGAATGACAGGGATGCCATCAAGCACACCTATTCCCGGGTCCGCTTTGGCAGCAAGGTCAGCCGCCGCGATGCGCTGCACCTGGCACTGATGTCCTCCGAGAACCGGATGGCCTCGGCCCTGGCACGCCACTATCCCGGTGGACGTCCCGCCTTCATCCGCGCCATGAACAACAAGGCCAAGCAACTTGGCATGCGCAACAGCCGTTTCTACGACTCCACCGGCCTGTCGACGCGCAACGTTTCCACCGCCCAGGATCTGGCCAAGCTCATCTCTGCCGCCTATCGCCAGCCGCTGATCCGTGAATTCACCCAGGACACCGACAAGGAGATGCGTTTCAGCACCCCCGCCTACAGCCTGATGTTCAACAACACCAACCCGCTGGTGAAAAACCCGGACTGGGATGTTCGCCTCTCCAAGACAGGTTTCACCGACGAGGCGGGCCGCTGCCTGGTGATGCGCGCCAAACCCGACCGCCAGGAGCTGGCCATCGTGTTGCTCAACTCGGTGGGCAAACGCACCCCTATCGGCGATGCCAACCGCATTCGCAAGTGGCTGAAAAGCTGAGTTGCCAACCCGGAATTGGAAAAGGATGCTGCGGCATCTATATTAAAGTAATTAAAATCATACACTTATATAAAATTCAACGATTTACCAGCCCCATACTGCCCCATGATAATCATCGTTGCCCGGTAAAAAATGGCACAATGTGGACACTGGCCACCTACCTATCCGCCCCCGTCAAGGGGGTTGAAGCGCACGGCATCATTCAGGTAGTCGGGGGCAAAATGGGCGTAGGTCATCGTTTGCTGGATATTGTGATGACCGAGGATCCGCTGCAGGGCCAAGATATTGCCACCTCCCATCATGAAGTGACTGGCGAACGAGTGCCGCAGGGCATGAGCAGCCTGCCCAGCGGGCAAGCCTGGCGCGACGGTTTTAATGCAATCCCGCACGGTTAAATAATTGACATCTGGAAATAGCAGGCCGCCCCGCTTCCCGTGGGCGATCTCATCAAAAAGAGCCCGCGAAATTGGAACTGTTCTGTTCCTGCCATTTTTGGTATTCGTGAAGGTGACACGCTCATTCACCACATCTTCATGTCGCAACCCCGTCGCCTCATTCCAGCGAGCACCTGTGGCAAGGCAAACTTTAATCGCCTTTGCGTTGTCACCATCCACTGAGCTGAGCAGGGCAGATATCTCTGCGCGAGTGAGGAATCCCATTGCTCTCTGAGGGTTTTTTATCTTTTTCAGCTCTTTGAGGGGGTGTTCATGATGGTAATGACCGAGCTCAATTAACGTAGTGAAAACACCACTCAGCATATTCTGTTCGTGGTTTATTGTTCGGTGCTGTCGCCCGGCATCAAGCCTGCGCGCCCTGTATTCTGTGAATGCTTTTTTATCGACATGGCGAGCCTGCGGATGGCCCATGGCTGCATCAATATTGTGAAGTTTTTGCTTGGTAGCAGCGCCCACCTTGAGAGTCTGTCCATGAAAGCGCCACCACAGCTCAATGAGTTCGGAGAGGGGGCGAGTATCAGGCGGTTTACCCAACCACTCTTTATCATGCTGGGTGGATAGCACCCACCTTTCGAATTGCTGAGCCTCAGACTTGGTCTTGAAGCGCTTGCGGATCCGCTTGCCATCCCGCCCTTGGGGGCGAAGGTCGACAAGGTAACCATCAGCGGTGGATTTTATGCTCATAGACGAAGTGCGATGTTATAGACCGGGTGAGGTTGAAAGAGAAATAAGTCAGCCAAGATGACGTAAAAATCAGAGCTGGCTATGAGGTATGATAGGCATTCACGGCAAAACATTAAGGAAGCGCAATGAATACGTTCAAAACCCAGCGGGGCACACTGTTGAGTGCCTGCGATTGCGATCACATACCAGATGGCGATGACCTAAAGCGCATTGCGCTCGCCGCCAGCGACTACCGGGTGGCAACATTGAACCCGACGTTTGCGCAAGTGCATGGTGGTGTTGAAGCTCTTCGCCACGACCTGTTTCTGTTTGTTGAGCAGTGGTTGAGGGAGCTGGAGATCAAGACAGCAGCTCGCTGACAACCTTCTCTCCCCAGCCGCTCTTATGGGGGATCTGAACACGCCCGCCGCCATCAATTTTGTCAGCCAGTTTGGCTAGCGCGGTTGCATGACGATCACTCCAGTCATTGGCTACGGCGATGCGATGCACATCGCCGTGGCTGCAAGAAATCCCCTTGGCACGTAAAGCTTTGAACAGCTCCTTGGCGCGTGAATCATCCATCGGATGTGTGATGCCAGCAGAAACATTGACGAGGACGCTTAGCTTGGCGATTGCCCGCTCCAATACATCATGACTATTACTCATGAACTCTCCTGAGATGAAAGCGCGGCAACCATTTGCCACGCAATATGAACCCATTGATCCATAGAGGCTCGCGGCTGAGATAAAGCCGGAGTTAGCGGTGGCGACGAATAAAAATCCGATGCTCGATCACCACGCCGATGATCTCGATGTGCTGTCGATCTGAATAGAGCGTGGGGTAGTCGTCATTGAGCGGGACCAGTTCAAAAATTTCCTTACCATCCAGCCCGATCCCGCGCGGTCGGTACTTCTTGAACGTGGCCTCTTCGCTGCCGTTCTTGGCGATCACGAAGTCGCCGGGGCGCGGAGATTCATCAGGGTCGATGATAACCAGGTCCCCCTCATTGAAGGTCGGAGCCATCGAGTTTCCCCTGAGCCAGAGGCCAAAGGCGTGCTGGCCGACATCGATGCCAGCCAGCACAAACTCAGTGTTGCCATCAACGCCAAATGCCTGGTCGCACATCTCGCGCCAGTGACCTGCCTGAACATAGCTGAGTATGGGGATCCGCCGTCCGCTGGGAACGACAGCGGGTTCGGTATTGCTGAATGCCGCCTTGCTTCCGATTTCTGCCACTGGCTGAGTGGGCGTGGTGGAACCGACGAGAAGCCACTCGACAGTCACCCCGAGCGCCGTTGCTAAGTCGCTCAGATATTTTCCTCTAGGCGTTGTCTCTCCTCGCTCCCATTGGCTGATGGCAGCCCGTGACACCCCAACAAAAGCACTGAGCTCATCTTGGCTCAGTCCCTTTTTTTTTCTGGCTGACTTTATGCGGTCATTAACTTTCATGAAAACCATTTTACCGCCCTTGATGTGAAAGTTTCCTTGGAAAGATGGAAAGATTAACTTTATTAAATTGAAAGATCGCTTGCAAAGACGCATTGATGGGGGTAACTTGCGCCAAAAGGAAAGATAAACTTTCTTCGGAGAGGGCATGAAAAAACAAGATGCGATAGATCGCTTTGGCAGCGTCAGGGCGTTAGCCGCAGCGCTGGGGTGTTCGACTCAGGCAATTAGCCAATGGGGAGAGGTTGTTCCGCCACTGCGGGCGTTTCAGCTGAAAGAAATGGCAGATGGAAATCAGAAAGTGGGTGAGCAGCAGCCACAACAGCAGGCGGTGCAGCATGGCTAGGGGGATGAACGTAGTACCAATAAGCCACAGCAAGGCAGTGCTGAGCACAATACCAAGCGACATTCGAAACATGCCAGAGTGCTACCCGTTCGGGGAGATGGTTTACGCCTCCCTGGAGCAGTGGGCTGACATGTCGAAGCAGACTCTGAAAGCGGTCAGGCATCAGGCGGATAGAGGGGATTTGCCTATCAAGCAAGCGCGCCGTGGCGCTAAACGCTATGTGAAGCTGATGACGATCTACATGGACGAGCGTTATAGCGCAATGCGTTACCTAGCAAGGGAGCACTGATATGGAAAAAAGAAATAATTACCCAGCCCTGCTCAGGGCACAGCTTCTACAAAGTAAATCTCAAGTGCCGCGCTACTGGCGCGAGGCCAACCAGAAACAGCGGGCTGCCATCTGCTACACCGCAAAGTTGCCGTTCACCTTCGCAAAGCCAGTATTACCCATCGGTAGAGCTGACAAAGAAGCGCTCCGCCAAGCGGTGATAGAACTCGGGCTCCAGCACCTCTTCCATGGGCGCATGTCCGAATACGAGTGGCACACCGGCTGCCTGCCAGAGCTGCAACCCGAAGAGAAACCAAGAGAGGAAACAGGGCCGGCCGAGCGGCTGGCGAAGAGTAAGGGCTTGTTGATGT
>NZ_JAACGC010000085.1:0-15374 GCF_029237385.1 Aeromonas sp. 1HA1 | reverse complement strand
CGTTTGCCCAGCACCGGCTCGATGCGCTGCGCAATGACGCGGTCAGCGGCAGTGGCAAGTCCAACAGCGCAGCCCTCTTGCCGGGGCAAAGTTTCTCGCTGACCGAACACCCCAACGGCAGCCTCAATACCGACTGGCAAATTGTTCATATCCGCCACACCGGTGAACAGCCACAGGCGCTGGAGGAAGAGGGCGGCAGCGGCCCGACTGTCTACCACAACGAATTTGGCGTGGTCAAAGCGAGCACCACCTGGCGCGCCCGCATCGGCAGCCCCGAGGCGCCTAACAAACCCATGGTGGACGGCCCGCAAATCGCCAGCGTGGTTGGCCCCGAGGGGGAGGAGATTTACTGCGACGAGCATGGCCGGGTAAAACTGCAATTCCCGTGGGACCGCTACGGCAGTTCCAACGACCAGAGCTCCTGCTGGGTGCGGGTGAGTCAGGGTTGGGCCGGTGGCCAATACGGCATGATGGCGATCCCGCGCATCGGCCACGAAGTTATCGTCTCATTTCTGGAAGGCGACCCTGACCAGCCCATCGTGACGGGGCGCACCTTCCATGCCACCAACCGCCCCCCTTACGAGCTGCCCGCCAACAAGACGCGCACCGTGCTGCGCACCGAGACCCACCAGGGGGAAGGTTTTAACGAGCTGCGTTTTGAAGACCAGGCGGGGCAGGAAGAGGTTTACATCCACGGTCAGAAAGACCTGAATGTGCTGATAGAGAACGACGCTGCTTGGCACATCAAGCATGACCAACACACAGACATCGACAATGAGCGGGTGACCCGCATCAAGGCCAACGACCACCTGACGGTGGAGGGCGAGAAGCGCGACCACATCAAAGCCGACTATTCGCTGACGGTCGATGCTTCCATGCACCAGAAACTGGGGCAGTCACTGCTGGTTGATGCTGGCAGCGAAGTGCACCACAAGGCAGGCATGAAAATCGTGATGGAGGCCGGGGCCGAACTGACCCTGAAAGTCGGCGGCAGCTTTGTGAAGATTGATGCCGGTGGTGTCACCCTCTCTGGCGGCTCCATCAAGATGAACTCTGGCGGGAGTGCGGGTTCTGGCTCGGGCTGGGGCGGGCAGATGCCGATACAACCTGATGATGTCGAGGTGGTGCCACCACCGCCACCGGTGGACCCCATCCGTCAGATGGCCACCCTCAAATCCGCTGAACCCGTCTGTGAAATTTGTGAGCAGTTGGCCAAGGAGGGCAAGTAATGGTCTTGCCAGAGCTCGCGTTGGCTAATGGTGAGCGTCTTTATCTGTTGCTCGATGGCGGACACCTCCCCGAGCTGGAAAGGCAACTGTTTGAGGTAATCGATAGCCCGGCTTACCAACCTCTTTATCTCTATTCCCCTTGGGATAGCTTGCGCGAGGTATCCCCCTGTCTGGTTGAGGCCAGTGAGCCGTTGCTCAGCTGGTTTCAGCAGCTGCCCGCCAATACGGGATGGCTGCTCGCCTCGCATTTGACGTTATTGCCGCTGGCTGACCAGTTACGCCAGCTCATCGAGGTCGAAAGCCCCTATGGCAGCCGTATTCTGCTCAAGCTGGCGGCCCCGGAAACCATGGCATGCCTGATGGTGGATGCGGACCCCTGGTTTTGGCAGGGGATAGCACAAGTCTGGTTGCCGACTCGTGCGGGTTGGCACCATTGGCAGGTCAAAGAGACGCTTGCCGAGCCGATGGGCGACAGGTGCAGGCTGACCGAGCCACAGTGGGCCCGGCTTGGTGAAGTGAGCTGGCAAAACCAGTTGGATGCGACTTATCGCCACATGCAGGCGTGGTTTCCAGCCCGGTTGTCTGCACAGAGTGACCCGCAGGCGTGGATTGCCCGCTGGGCCAAACAGGCTTATCAACTGGGATTTCAGACCGAGCGCGACCTGCTGCTGTTTTTCAATGTGCTGGGATTTGTCGGCGATGGATGGTGGGAGGGCGATGACTATCCGACCCTGACCAAGTATCTAACCTCTCCCTCGGCACAAACCCCGTCACAACGTGTGGAGCTGGCGGCCAACTGGGCAGAGCAGCACGCATTACCACAGGAGTTAAGCTAAATGGGCCAAATAAACCAACCCAAGCATGGCGCCACTCAGGCAGCCATGGCGACCAGCAATAAAGATTGTAAAAGCCCAGCCAGCCCCTGCTCTTTCTGTGACAAAGATATTGCCCTGGTGCCGGTGCGTTATGCCCTGGATGAGGTCGTTGAGGCATCAGCCACACAGCCTCATCCCCTGCCAGCCAAAGACTTCAAGGGCCCCCTGTCGCTCAAGGCTAACCCCTACACCCTGCGTCAACTGCGTGATGGCTGGCTCTATGTTTATTACGACATTGATAAAACAACCAGTGAACTCGATGAGTACGAGGTCAAGGGCAGCCAATTTATCCACAAAAGCAAGGGGAGCAAGGGCCATCTGCTCTATCCGGCCAATCTCACGGTCTCGATAGCCTTCTCCCATCAGCGCTGGACCGAGCGGCTGAAAAAGGAGTATCGCAAAGAGAGCCGCCTGCGCAGCCAAGGGATGCGCTCGTTCAATCTGCTCTCGTTGGCCCGCAAGATGGGGGGCGAGCATGCGGGATTATTGGATTTGCTCTCTACTCACGTAGCCGACATGGGCTTGCCCAACGAGGGATTCGTCGATAGCTGTGCCCCCCTCAAGGCCCCCGAGGGGGTTGAACCCGGCAAGCTGTGGCACGACAAACCTGCAGGCTCACCGGATGCCAGCAAGGCGGGTATGCCGGATTTGAAAAGTGCTCTGGTCGTTGCACTCGACGACCTTGTCTCGGATATGCACGATGTGACGATACGGCTGTGCGACATTATCCTTCGCTATGAACATCCCTTTAATGACGACGATACCCGTCACCGCTGGACCATGGCCGGTATCACCGAGATGCTGGCCCTGCCCCCGCTCGATGAGGGCAGCCTGCCTGCGTCAGCCAGGGGCGACCGTCTGGCGACCTTCAAGCTCAAGAAGCAGTTGCACTCCTATCTGGTTGCCAAGCATGACTACAAGGAGCGTCAAGGCAGTGGCCATCACTACATAGACTTCGGTGCCGAGCAGCGCCTGATGGCGCAGCATGCCCAGCTCAAGCAGCTGGGCCTCAACCCCGACCAGTGGGCCAGCTGGCCAGGGGTGCGCTTTGATGACGAAGTGAACTGGTCTGGGCTGGAAGGGATTATCCAACAATACGCGCAAGGGGTGGATGCCCTGCGCCCGCGCTGGCTGGCCAGCTATGACGATGCCCTGCAGCTATTGCAAGCCTTACCGACCACCCCTTTGCTGTTGGGGCTCGATAGCCAGACCGAGGATGCCCAGACCCTCCTGCTGGCCAGCAGTGGTCAGTGGCTCTTTAGCCTGTTTTTTGCCCCAGACACCAAACGGGGTGAACAGTTGACCAAGGCATTGAAAAAGGGGGCGCTGCCAGCACTGGCACACTACGGCTTTGATATCGAGGTCAAAAAAGAGCTCGAGAAAAACCCTGACTGGCTCGCGGTGGGCAATATCACCGGTGTCGCCAATGCACTGGCGGCGATGGAAGCGATAGCCAATAACGATCTTCTGAGCAATAGCAAGCTGCTTGGCGGGCTGCATGAGGGCGCCAAGGCGACCATGAGCGCCCTCAAAGGGGCCATCGCCGGGGTGGCCATCAAGCCATGGCAACAGCTCAGTGAGTTGCTGCATCCGCATTTGCTCAGCGGTGAAAAACTCGGTCGCACCCTGAGCCTGGTGGTGCTGGAATCCATTCACACCGGCCAGCAGGTGCGCATCAACCCCGCATTTGTGGCAGAGAGTCAAGCTTTTGTGGACCAGGTGCAGGGCAACCTGCTTGGCAAGTTGGCGGCAACAAACGGCAAGATAACAGAGGGCCACCTTGGCCGGATGAAGGCGGCAGGCGCCGAGTGGTCGCAACTGAAATGGCCCCGTCTGTTTGTGCAGGAAGGTGGCCTGCAGCAGGAGTTTGAGCGCAGAATGGCCAGCTACCTCACCTTGCAGCGGCAAGGTGCCAGAGGGGCACAAGCGGCCGCCAAGGTATGGCAAGGGTGGGGCAACTTTGGCGGGCTGGCGGCCCTGCTCAACATCGCCAACCTGACGGTGGCACTGCAAGGGTATGACGAAAACGCGCGCAAACTGCAGGGCAACCCTGCCGCACAGCGGGAGCTGAGTCGCAACCTAGCCTACACCGCTGCCTGGACCGGCAGCGCCATGGTCGCCATCAAGCAGGGGCAGGTGGTGGTGCCAAAAGAGCTGCTTGGAAAAACAGTTTCAGAATTGGCAATGGAAAATCCGGCCTTGGCACGCCGCTTTGCGCTCACCACCGGCTGGATGACCGGGCTGGGGCTGCTGGCGGCGGGGCTGGAGGCGTGGGAGACATGGCAAAAGACCGGGGATAATACCAATGCTGATATGGAGCAATTTGGTTACTGGTTAAAGTTGGGCGGTTTAGTGGCGCAAGGTGGCGCTATGGGGCGATCCCTTATGCTGTTGGGACGTGGAGCATCACTCGGTGCAATCTGGGCTCCCTGGATGGTTGCCGCTATCGGTATCGGCAGCCTGCTCTATCTGGCCGCTACCGTGATACTGGCTCGCTATAGCCGCCTGCCTGTCGAACGTTGGCTGTTGCAATCCACCTGGGGTACCGAACCGGCAGGCTGGAACCCGGTATACGAGCTGACGCAGTATGAGCGACTTAGCAGTCAACCCACTGTCAGCCTCAAGGGCCGGCAGCTTGAGATCGGGTTACCCGGTTATATCAACACTGTTGCCATCGAATTGGCGGTACGCCGCTTTAAGGTGCCAAGTACCCTGCATCGGGAAGCTGCCATGGCGGGCGGGCTGGGAGGGCCCGAAGCGCTCGATGTTCGTGTTGCTAGCGCAACCCATAACCTGCTGGTGCTGGATATGGGCAAGGTGTGGCTGACCGATGTCGATGAGCTGGTGGTCTGTATTATCTACCCGAGTCATGAGAGCCTGAGCGGAGAAGCACTGCGCTTTGTGGCCAGAGGAACCTTCAGTCGAGGGGTGATATTGACCGCAGAATCTGATATCAAGCTGCCAGTGAAAGGCACCATCATAGGGTTGCAATAACATGAGTGAAACAACAGAACAGCCGCAGAACGCAGAGGCTGATGGCGTCAACCACTACTACAGCGAGCAGTACCTTGAGCTGCAAAAGGAGCCGGTCTTATATGAGTGGCAGATTGATCATACGCCGCGAGCAGCATGGTCATCGTCACTGTTAATGGGGGGCGTGTTTTGGCTTATTGCATTAGTGACTTTCATCAATGGCAATAGTCATAATGCGTGGTCTTCACTTTGGTTTTTTTTGATCTTTGGGGTTATATCTGTTTTTTACAGTCGGTATTTAACTGACCCCAATCAGCTCTATCACTACCGAATGACTGCCAAGGGGATTTACTACACCCAGCAGGACAAGATCCCGGAAGTGGCTTACTCCATTGCACGCGGGATTGGTGGCTTGTTGATTGTGGGCAGCATCATCGCGGTCGGCTTGGTTGGCCCGCTGGCACTGGCTGGTGCTGGTGCTGGTGCCTTTCTGGCCTTTAAAATCACCAATATGAAGCCAGAGAAAAAATATTTAGGTGCGTTTTATACTGCAGAAGGCACATTGAAGTCGTATAGAAAAGATAATGCGTTTATTATTGAAAGCTCACCCTTTAAATTAATTAATCACATAGTGATTAACTGCAATGCCGGTGATTTTGATAATGTTTACCAAATAGCCAGACAGTTCACCCCGAATCATAATGAAAGAGAAGTCTTTACGTATCGGGAATTCAGAGGGTGAACAGGTTGAGAGGTTGTATTGATGCAGCCTCTCTGCCTGTTCAGAGGCCAAGTAAAGAGTTGAAATAAGATGAGTGACACCACAGAGCACAAGCAGAACGCAGAGAGTGCAGAGGCTGATGGCGCCAACCACGATTACAGCGAGCAGTACCTTGAGTTGCAAAAAGAGCCAACCTTGTATGAGTGGGAGATTGAACATCAACAGCGGTTAGTGTGGTTAATCACAGGGATCGCTAGTGGCTTTTTTTTAGTTATCAGTCTATCCATTTTTTTATTTGAGGAGCAGTCAAACGCTCGCGATTCGATGTGGATTTTTCTTTTTTTGAGTGTGTTAACAGCGTTTCAAGTCCGCTTTCTTTATTTACCCAATAAGCTCTATCACTACCGAATGACCGCCAAGGGGATTTACTACACCCAGCAGGACAAGATCCCGGAGATGGCTTACACCATTGCACGCGGAATTGGTGGTTTGTTGATTGTGGGCAGCATTATCGCAGTGGGCTTGGTCGGGCCGCTGGCCCTCGCCGGTGCCGGTGCTGGTGCATTTCTGGCCTTTAAAATCACCAATATGAAACCAAGAGTGTTTCATATTGGCTGCCAGTTCAAAGGCTATGGTGAAATTTCCATATTTAGGGATATCTATGGGATAGAAATTAAGGAGATGCCAAGAGCGACAGGACAGTACGGCATTGTTTTAACACACAAGGAAGATTATGAACGAGTGCTAAATGATTTAGCCCGCTCACTCCCTGACTATCAAATTACCGAGGCCGAGTCGCGCAAAGAGTTCGGTTATTAATCCATGGGGCAGATAGGGCGCAATTCAACGTCTCTGCCTCTTTGATCTACCAATAACGGTGAAATTTGCAACAGCGCCTGTTTTATTCGCCCCTTTTTCACTCTGCGAACCCAAATTTTTATGACATATCGAGCCTTATGGCTGGCGCTAGCAGCCAGCATGATAACCGCCTGTTCTTCCACTGCGTCACGCACTGACGCCGAGTTATCCCAAGCCGCTACTCAGGGCAATGGCAAGGCTCAATACGAGCTGGCCAAACGTCTGGCGGCCCAACCTGATTACCCCAATGCCATGCACTGGATGCAGCAAGCGGCTGAGCAGTCAGGCCCTTTGGCCGCTGATCAGCAGATCCGCGCCAACGCTGCGTGGCAAGTGGGTGACTGGTATCAGGCTGGGCTCGGTGAGCCCAAAAATCCGGCGCTTGCTACCCAGTGGTGGCAACGCTCTGCGCGGCTTGGCAACACCCATGCCAGCTATCGACTGGGCGTGATGTGCCAGGAGCAGCATCAAGGCAAGCTGGTGAGTGAATGCCTCGACTGGTTCGAGCAGGCCGCCAAGCGGGATCATGCCGAAGCGCAGTTAGTCCTGGCACTGTGGTACAGCAAACAACCGGGGGCTGATGCTGATGCCGTCAAATGGTTAGAAAAAGCGGCAGAACTGGGCAACCGTGATGCCCAGTACCTGCTGGGTCAGCGCTATGAAATGGGCAAAGGGGTTGCCAAACGGCCGGATATTGCCCAGCGCTGGAATGATAAAGCCGCTGCCCAACAGCAACCGGACGCCTTGTTGCTGCAAGCTAAACAGGCGCTTCCTTCTAATGCTTTCGCTGCCTATCAGCGCGCCGCCACTGCGGGCTCTGCCGAGGCTGAGCTCTGGCTAGGGATGGCATATCTGGCAGGGGAGCAAGTCCCCGCAGATCCCGCTTTGGGGCGCTATTGGCTGGAGCTGGCAGCCGGACACGGCTCCCACGAAGCCGAGTACCAACTGAGCTTGCTGCAGGTAGACCGGGAGCAGCAGGCCCACTGGTTAACGCTGGCCGCTGACGGTGGCGTAACCAAGGCGTGGTTTGAGCTGGCGGAGTTACAGCAGGACCAAGGGGCTTTGGAGCAAGCCAGAGCCAGTTATGCCAAGGCCGCTCAACAGGGCCACACGGCAGCGCAATACGCCTACGGTGAAATGCTGCGTTTGGGCCAAGGTGGCAAAGAGGATTACACGCTGGCTCTCAAGCAGTATCGCTTGGCAGCCCAGCAAGGTGACCGCATGGCCCAATACCGGATGGGGACGCTGCGTGAGAAAGGTCTGGGGGCACCGCGCAACCGGATACATGCCTATGCCTGGCTCTCCTTGGCCGCCACCGAAGGGATGCCTGAAGCCATGCAGGCCCGTGACGAGCTGGAGGCCGCGATGACCAAACCGGAAGTCAAACAGGCTCAAAAACTGTCGGAGCACTGGTTTGGCAAGATGTCATCAACGGTGAGGAAAAGCTAAAAAAAGAACATAGCAGGACGCGGCCCGATGAGCGCTTCCTGCTTGTTCGAGCCCATGAATCCATCATGGACCGACGTGGTTCTGGCAGATCCGTTCGATGGTCCGCTGCTTTCACCTTGTTCTGCACTGTATGCGCCAAGGCGCGTTCAGCAAGATCACCTGCATAGCTTGGCTCTGCGTCCCGCTTGTCAATGGAACATGGCAGAGGGGGAGGGGGACGGTGTATAGTAGCGCCCTTTTTTGATGAGCTCGGCCAGCCAGTGTCTGTTTTACAGGGTAGGCTGACCGGTATGTGGTCATGAGCAAGAGGACGACGAGATGAATCAATATTTGCTGGTAGCCGGCCTGTTGGGTGAACTCACCGCCGAGTTGCAGCGGCTGGAGCGCTGGCAAGATGAGCATCCGGTTGAAGAGGCCCTGGCGAGCGAGCTGCCGTTTTGTGTCGATACCCTGAGCTTCGATCAGTGGCTGCAATTTGTGCTGATCCCGCGCATGGAGCAGCTGGTCATGCTGCAAGCGCCGCTGCCCACTAGCGTTTCCCTCTATCCCATGGCGAGCGAAGTCTACAAGAACGAGCTGGCCGAAATGGCGAGCCTGCTGCGCCTCATCGGTCGCTTCGATCTGCTGCTGACCGGTAAGGTGGTGGAAAAATGAGCCTGACTCTGCGCGATCAAACGCAGATGTTGGCTGGCGCGTCCCTGTCGGGTGGCGGGGTGATGGCACCATGAAACTGACCCTGCTCTATCAGGATGACTGGCTGGTGGCGGTCAACAAGCCGTCGGGCCTGCTGGTGCACCGCAGCTGGCTCGACAAGGCCGAGACCCGCTTCGCCATGCAGATGACCCGGGATCTCATCGGTGGTCGCCACGTCTATCCCGTGCACCGCCTCGACCGCCCTACCTCCGGCGTACTGTTGTTTGCACTGGATCCTGCGGTGGCCCGTACCCTGACCGAGGCGTTTGCCGCCCGTCGGGTGCACAAGGAGTATTTGGCGCTGGTGCGGGGCTGGGCCCCGGAGCAGGGGGTGATCGATTACCCCCTCAAGGAGCAGCTGGACAAGATAGCCGATGCCATGAGCTCCCCGGATCGCCCGGCCCAGGAGGCGGTCACCGCGTTTCGTCGCCTGCACCAGGTCGAGTTGCCCCATGCGGTTTCCAAGAAGCACCCCACCAGTCGTTATAGCCTGGTCAAGCTGTTCCCAAAAACCGGTCGCAAGCATCAGCTGCGCCGCCATCTGGCTCATCTGTTCCACCCCATCGTCGGGGATACCAGCCATGGCGATGGCCGCCACAACCGCTTCTTTCGCGAGCAGCTGGGGTGTGAACGCCTGCTGCTGGTGGCCCGCAGACTCAGTTTCGAGCACCCGATCCTCAAAGTCCCGATGCGGATCCAGGCGCCGCTGGGGCCAGACGTATTGCAACTGTTTGCCGAGCTGGGTTGGCCCGCCAGCGAGAGTGACTACTGATCTTCCCCTGGCTTGCTCACTTGCGGCAGGGTGTTGCCTTCGACCGGGTTGTGGCATGCTGTAACGCCACGTCAGTCAAAGGAATCTGTTATGGCTCAGATAGATATAGTGGTTGGAACCGTTTATGGCGCGGCCATGCTGGTTGCCGAGACGCTGGCTGCGCAGTTGCAGCAGGCCGGACATGAGTGCCAAATCTTCGATGAGGCAGTGCTGGAAGACCTGGATCCCTCCCGCTTTCTGCTGGTGATCACTGCCACCACAGGGCAGGGCGATATTCCGCCCAATCTGCAACCCTTCGCCGCCGCCCTGGCCGACCGGGCTCCCTATATGAAAGGGTGGCGCTATGCGCTCATCGCTCTGGGCGATAGCAGCTATGAGCACTTTTGTGGGGCTGGCCGTCAGTTGGACGGCTTGTTGCAGGAGTTGGGAGCAAGGGTTTTGTTACCCCGTCTGGAGATAGATGCCACCGTCGACGATGAACCGGAAAAAGTGGCGCTGGCCTGGCTAACCGGCTGGGAAAATACGCTCTAGTTTCCCCAGAGCGAGAGCATGAGCCGTTTTTTCGTTCAATCAGATGATAAAGCAGGTAGGAAAGCCAGTGTTAGGCAGATTTTTCATACATGAACATAGCGAGCTTGTACAAAAATAACACACCTGATGTGCTTAAAACTGAACAGGGTGTTGGTTTAATATAATTAAATTAACATTTAAATAACTCATGCTCTCACTCTGAGCTTTCCCCTCCTTGTATTCTTTATATGTCCCCTGTTGGTTTGACCACGGGGGATGTTTATTCCCGGGACAGACAAGCCTCAACTGACCATATTTTTCGCCTTTTATCCGGCTATTTTTCTAGCATCCCTTCGCTTGGCCGAGCATGTATTTCTGTCATGACAGACATGCAAGAAAATTAAAAGTTCCGCATTGAAAGCGATTTCAGTCATGTTTTTGTCATTGATTTGGGTATTTTCATCTTAATAATTGAAGCGAATTAATGGTTGGTATCGTTTCCATGGCTTTATTGTTTTCATTTTTTTATAATTAATGGTGAGTTGTTGCTTGGTTTTTGCTTTTGGCATCCTATTAAACCCTCTCTGGCATGTTCCGGGTGGTTTGTCGCCATTCTGTGAATCAGCTCATGTTTGTCACGAAATTGGCTACCTATAATCGACCCCGGTTATCACCTAAGCGTTTTTATGGTGATAAGAACTTGAATATCAGGATCACACTCCTCTCAGCGGGAATAAGGAAAATGAAAATGAAAGCAAAGTGGCTTCCGATCGCTGCAGCAGTAACCGCAGCCCTGGCTTCCCAAGCCGCCTTCGCGGTTGATTTCCACGGCTATATGCGCTCTGGTGTCGGTACTTCCGACAACGGCAGCCTGCAAACTTACGCCAAACAGAAAGTAGGTCGTCTGGGCAACGAAGCCGAGACCTACGGCGAAGTACAGCTGGGCCATGAGGCCTACAACAAGGATGGCAAGTCCTTCTACGTAGACTCCATGTTTGCAATGGTTTCTGGTCAGCAAGGACGTGACTGGGAAAGCACAGGCGGCGACGATGCCGACTTTGCTCTGCGTCAATTCAACGTTCAAGCCAAAGGTGTTTTGGGCTTTGCCCCAGAATCTACCCTGTGGGCCGGTAAGCGTTACTACCAACGTCACGACATCCACATCACTGATTTCTATTACTGGGATGTGTCTGGTGCCGGTGCTGGCGTAGAAAATATCCAAGCTGGTCCGGGCAAGCTCTCTTTTGCATGGCTGCGTAACGACCCGTGGGAAGATTACGACAAGTTTGTTGGCGGGGTTGGTGTAGACGAGCGCGTTAACACTGACGTGCTGGACCTGCGTTATGCAGGCATCCCGCTGTGGAAAGATGGTTCTCTGGAGTTGGGTTATAACTACGCCCGTGGCAATCTGACCGATGAGCAGAAGTCCGTTCTGGGTGACAAGGAATTCGAGAGAAATGGTCACATGGTGACCGCAGAGTTGACCCAATCCATGCTGGGTGGCTTCAACAAAACCGTTGTTCAGTACTTTGCTGATGGTTATGCCGCTCAGGCGGTTGAATATGGTAGCGGTTCTGGTAGTGGCTTGAGCCAAGCTGCCGCCAAGGGCGACGGCTGGCGTTTCATCAACTGGGGCGTGCTGCCAGTGGGTGATAAAGTCGAAGTTGGTCACCAGCTGGTCTACGGGACTGCCAGTGACATCGAGAATAACAGCGCTGACAAGGAAACCTTCTCTGTAGTCGTTCGTCCGATGTACAAATGGAACGATACAATGAAGACCATTGCTGAGCTTGGTTACCACCACGATAGCAATAAGCCGCACAACGGTACCGAAAGCAGTGATATCGGTAAGAAGTATACCCTGGCACAAGCTTGGTCCGCCGGTTCTGGTTTCTGGGCCCGTCCGGAAATCCGTGTTTACGCTTCCTATTTGGATGCTGATGGACAGTTCCGTCCGGATTCCAATGGCGTGAAACAGGATGACGCTTGGACTTTCGGTGTTCAAGCCGAAGCCTGGTGGTAAGCTGTTCATGACATGATTACAAGCGCCCCCGCATGACGGGGGCTCTTTTTTACAACACGTTTCGTAGGGTCACGCAATGAGATATTCCAGATTAGCTTTGACTGTATTCTGCTCTGTTGCCCTGGGGGGATGTGCTGCGTTGGAAACGAACGTAGCCCCGACTCAAGAGTTCAAGTCTATTATGGAAAATCGCGAGGTTGCGATGGACCAATTGGCTACGGTTAGTAGCTGCTGTCGCGATGTCTCCAGCCTGCCTTTTCAGGATCTCCATCTTGGTTCGACCAAGTTGATCCCAATCAATGGCAGCTCTCCGGTTTACAATTTCAGTGAAGGGAAAAGCTATTTTTTAGCCTTCCGTTTACCCGTAAACTCTGGTGATCTACGTATCACAGTCGATGGATTAATTGATAAATCACTGTTCAACCCGACAGTCTTGATGCTTGATGCCAAATTTAATGTGACCCGCAAGTTAGGCAGCGATGTGTTCAAGTATGAGCCGGCGCGGATGCTGCAGGGGGATCGAATAGCAGCGGTGTTTACCGTTGATCGCTCCTATGTCGGCAACCCGAACAATGAGAGCTATATGGTGATCTATACCGACCATGGCACTCTGGATAAGACAACGACCATTTTTAGTCCCTCCAAGCTGATGACCAGGTCACTGGGGGTGGTTGACTACGGAGAGAAGGATCCTGTCATTCCGCACTCTCCCTGGGGCGTTGTCAGCATATCTGTGGAAGACTTGAGTGGCGTAAAGACAGACAGCAACTATTACAAGCCTATCTATCAGGATGTGATTGATGCCAATACGCCGGTGGTCAACTCTTCGCCTAATAAACTGGTGGTGCCACTGGCCACTACTGGGGTTGCCAAAAGTGTGGCACCCATGCTGACCGAGACCGAAGCCTTCTATCAGTCCCAAATCGAGAAAGCGGTAAAAGCCGGCGATATCGACAAGGCGATGCAACTGGTCAATGAGGCCGAGCGTGCCGGTTCAACCAAGGCGAAATCCATCTTTATTGACGCGGTCAAGCGTTCGCAAAAAGGCTGAATATTGCCCAGTCTTTATAGAATAATATTTATTTGAGGCCTCCCTTGTTGGAGGCCTTTTTAATCGGTAGACTAAAATAGAAAAACAGCAATAAGTTACATTTGGTTACAAGATGTTTCTTTTGGTATTGTTATGATTGGTTAAAATACAATGCGAAACAGCACTTTTCATATTAATGGCGTAGCATGAAAGTGCCGAATTATATCTTCAATTCTTTCGAATTCCCCCTCAGAATTATCTTGTGATCTCCCCTCCAAATTCTTTATTCCCTTGCGCCTGAACGAAGAAATTTCCGATCTACTGGGTTATATTCATCTGGTCAAAATAAACAACCCCCCAATCGAATTCATGCCGATGAAGATGATGCTCGTGATCGTCTATCAATTGGACTGAAGCGTTTACGGGAAGATAATCCATTCAGGAGCATACACTCATGATGAAAAATGCGTTTTCTAATCTGCAAAAGGTTGGTAAATCGCTGATGTTGCCCGTCTCCGTATTGCCAGTAGCAGGTATCCTGCTCGGCGTCGGTGCTGCAAACTTCAGCTGGTTGCCAGAAATTGTTTCCCATTTGATGGAACAGGCCGGTGGCTCGGTATTCGGTCAGATGGCCCTGCTGTTCGCCGTCGGTGTGGCCCTCGGCTTTACCAATAACGACGGTGTTTCTGGTCTGTCAGCCATCGTTGGCTACGGTATCATGACCGCCACCCTGTCTGTGATGGCGCCAGTGATGGGTGTTGACAAGATCGACACCGGTGTCCTGGGCGGTATCCTCGCCGGTGGTGTCGCCGCCTGGGCGTTCAACCGTTTCTACAAGATCCAGCTACCAGAGTATCTGGGCTTCTTCGCGGGCAAGCGTGCCGTCCCCATCATCACAGGTTTCGTCTCTATCGGCCTGGGTGTGATCCTGTCGGTAATTTGGCCGCCAGTTGGCGCTGCCATCGGTGCCTTCTCTGACTGGGCTGCCAACCAGAACCCGGTACTGGCTTTCGGTATCTACGGCGTGGTTGAGCGCTCACTGATCCCGTTCGGTCTGCACCACATCTGGAACGTGCCTTTCTTCTATCAGGCAGGTACCTGTGTTAACGCTGCCGGTGAAACGGTTCACGGTATCATGACCTGCTTCCTGACTGCTGATGACGCTTCCCGCGCTGCCGGTAACGGCTTCGGTCAGCTGGCTGGTGGCTACCTGTTCAAGATGTTCGGTCTGCCTGCTGCTGCGTTTGCTATCGCTCACGCTGCCAAGCCGGAAAACCGCGCCAAGATCGTTGGTATCATGGCCTCTGCCGCCCTGACCTCTTTCCTGACCGGTATCACCGAGCCGATCGAGTTCTCCTTCCTGTTTATCGCTCCTGTGCTGTACGCGATTCACGCCGTACTGGCTGGTCTGGCCTATGTGCTGACCAACTCCCTGGGCGTGGTACACGGTCATACCTTCTCCAACGGCTTCATCGACTTCGTGGTGCAATCACCCCGTGCCGAAAACATGCTGCTGCTGGTAGGTCTGGGTCTGGTCTACGCGGTCATCTACTACGTGGTGTTCAGCTTCGTTATCCGTGCCATGAACCTGAAAACCCCGGGCCGTGAAGACGAGACTGCGGAAGAGACCGTTAGCCAAAGCAAGGACGGGATGTCTGCTGCTCTGGTTGCCGCCTTCGGTGGTAAAGAGAATATCGCTTCTCTGGATGCCTGCATCACCCGTCTGCGGGTTGGTGTGAACGATGTGGCCAAGGTTGACCAGGCTGGTCTGAAGAAACTGGGGGCTGCCGGTGTGGTCGTGTCTGGTTCCGGCGTACAAGCCATCTTCGGTACCAAGTCCGACAACCTGAAAACCGACATGGACATCTGGATTAAGAGCAACTAATCCTGTTGCCTAAATATCTGCGTGTTTGAAGAGGGAGGCGAAAGCCTCCCTCTTTCTATGTGTGGTCCGGGATAGTGCGAGTCGACGTGAGTCGGGTCGTGGCAGGTATGGGGTTGCCCAAGTGGCGCTGTGGAACAGTCGGCCCTGTTCATAAGGTGGCATGCTTATCTCACCTTATCGAGAGTCATCAGTAGATAAAGCCTGCCAATAAAAAGAGCGCCACTTTGGCTAATGCCAGTCAGTTAAGCCTGACTGGCATTGTTTTTATTGGTTTTTTTAACTCCATACTTCTGTGGCCTTGGCTTCACGCAGCGGGGGTAACTTCGCTCCCTTCGGGCTGGCAATACAAACTGGCC
>NZ_JAACGC010000084.1:0-15617 GCF_029237385.1 Aeromonas sp. 1HA1 | reverse complement strand
ATCTGGCGCTGCCAAAAATCAACGCGTTCTTGAGTGGTCATAGCGGAAATCCCAACGTAGATACGATGGGTTTCAGTGTGCCGAGGTGATCTCAGTAAAAACAGGTGCTGATTCAGGGGCGCTTACGTTCAAGTCAAGCTCGTAGGTTCGATTAGCCGGTAGGCGTAATCGGACGCTCGCGGTCACACTCTCAGCTCATGTGGCAAGTACGTCACCAAACGGTGACTTTTAATTCCTGTTCGATAGTGAGTTTTGGGTGGCGGAGACGTGGCAAGATGGGAGGGTTTTGGCGAGTTAAAAATACATATTACAGAAAGATCGCGAACGTCTGATTACGCTTCGCTAATCGAACCTACGGCCCTCGTTTTATAAAAAATGCTGACAGAGTGAAGTTGAACAACGTTTGACAGAAACCATCATAGGGGGAGTGCCAATACCAACTTAATTATAGTTTTTTGTGTTTAATTAAATGTGTTGTTGTTTGTTATATTGAATTGGCGTAGGTTTTTTTAGAGGGGGGGGCATGAGCAATGAAGTTAGTTCACTTTCACACAGAGTTATCTATTCAGGATGGGATTTTCAACAAGCATTATCTGCTGTGACTTTTCTAATACAAGAGTGTGAGTATGACAAGAAATACAGCCATATAGATCTTAGGCGATTTAGATGTTTTGAAACTACCTTAATTGTTTCATTTGCTCGGCCTTTCAAAGTGGGAAAAGGGCGAGAGGAATTAGACTTATCATTGATAGGGTTTGAATTCTCTACAGAGGAATTAGAACTGAAAAATAAGATTATAAGGTTAAGAGATAAAGTAGTAAGCCACTCTGATGAGGAGGAAATGGAGTATCTAACGTATTCCATTAAACCTTTTGATGACCATGACGTAAGAATGCCTATTGCGCGATTCAGAGAAGCTCTTTATCTGGAAGAAGATGAAATAAAAAAATTAGATAGTCTATTACAAAGACTTAACTATGCTTTGTCTATTTATCAATTTAAGATAGTCCAATTACATCCAGATGAATTCAACAAGAGAAAATCACCAACACCTAAAAAATCAAGCTGAAGTGACACAGTAGGCGGGACATCCTCTTGTGCCTAAGATAACGAAAAAATAATCAGAACAATATTTTCTTGCCAGATTTGCTAGTAACACAGGCATCTAATGAGGTAAATAAAATATCATGGCTGATAAGCCGATTCAGTCTTTGGCTATTGTTCTCTGATTGGGTACGTGCGGTATTCAAAGCAGATGTTGTAGAGCCCCAGCCGATAGCCATGATTACGCCAAAAAATCAGGGAGCCATGGCTCCCTAATCGCTGCACTCGGGGTGACGAACTAGCCGATGGCGGGCGCCAGCTGCCCGTTGGTGTGCTGCCGGCGCCTTTGATAGCGCCATGCCAGCAGCAGCGGCATGCCGAGCAACAGCTGGGCGGCCAGCGGGATCTCCTCGATGGGGGCGGCCAGCGCGCCTTCCGGAATGATGCCCCCTTCAATCTCGGCCGCCAGTTTGAGCTGCAGGGCACTGCCAAAGTCAGCGAAGGTAGTGGCGTTGATCACAAAGGCATCCTCACCGCCCGCCACGTTCTCCACATACCACTCTTGCAGCACCCCGTCGGGATAGTCCTGACCTATGGTGATGCCGTTGATGGTATCGATGCCGGAGGCGAGCAGTTGATCCCGCACGGTGGAGGTATCCAGCCCGTTGTTCTGGATCCCGTCTCCTGACACATCCATCACCTGCCGGGCGGCGGTGTAGTTGTTGGTGTCAAACTGCTGGGCACCAAAGGCCATCGCCGAACCGGGGGCCGTCATCCCCGCATAGGGGCGCACCAGGTTATCCAGCGTGGCGGCGAAGTTATTGATGGAGGTCATGTCGTAGAGATGAAACCAGTCGGTCATCGTTCTTTGTTGGTTGCTGCTACTCCACATCACCATCTGCACGGCGATGGACCCGAGTTTGCCACCACTGGTATCGAGGATGGCGCTCTGCACATCCTGGTTATAAAAGGCGTCCACATAGCCTTGTAACTGCAGATTGAATTCCGATGAAGTGACACTGCCAGACACATCCATCAGCAGTTGCAGTTCGGTATCGACTTGGGTCAAGGCGTATGCGGGGGAGGTCACCAGTACCATCCCTAGCAGCCCTGCCAACGGTTTGAGTTTCATCGCTCACTCCTTCTCCTTGGCGGTAGTGCCAGCAGGATGAATGAATAAAACGTGCCATCTTTGTTAACTGACCTGATCGGGACAGGCATGGAACTTGCGATACCAGATAAGACACGTGATAACGGGCAGGAGTAGCAATGGATATCCGTCCTTGGCAGTGGGCACCCAACTGGCTGCTGCTTGGCTTGGCCAATCAGTGGGGCATGGTGTGGCTCAATATGGGTCACTTTAACGTGCTGGTGGTGTTGCTGATTGCTATCTGGTGGCAAATTGCATCGCGGGTTGCGCCAAGCTGGCGCGTGCACCCGCTTGCGCTCGCCCTCTTTATCCTGCTGATCTTGATCCCCAGCGCCAGTTTCAAGGCGCTGGCTTGTCTGCTGCTGGTGGCCACACTGTGGCGCCGTCACCAGAGTGCCGATGAACGGGCTGTGTTGCAGATCGTGCTCGCCTTCACCGTGGCCGTGTTATGGGGGCAGCAGGTGTTTGCCCTGCTCTCCGGCCCTGTGCTGGCGCTCGATGCCTGGGGGGTTAGCCAGTGGTTGCAACTGCTGGGGTGGGAAACGCGCTGGGATGGCAATCGCATCGAGCGGTTGGGGGGTCATGCCCTGATCGTGCTCAAGGGGTGTTCCTCCTTTTCCCAGCTCTATCTGGTCGCCCTCTCCTGGCTTATCTCCAGCTGCTGGTTGGCGCCGGAACGTCCCTTATACCGGCAGTGGCCCATGTTGCTGCTGGTCTGCCTGCTCTATATCGGGGCCAATCAGTTACGGCTGGTGCTGATGAGCCTGGATCTGCGCTGGTATGGCTGGCTGCACACCGGCAGTTTGGCCCAGCTCTATCAGTGGGCCATCATGTTGCTGGTGATGACCATTCTGTTTATGCGGGGGCGCCATGGTGGGAATGTCTAGGGGATGCCTGTTGCTGGTGGCGCTGACCAGTGCCGCCGCCGGTGTTGGGGCCATGAGATGGCGCTATCAGACACGGGTGGTCAATGTGATGCGGCTGGTGATGACCATTCTGTTTATGCGGGGGCGCCATGGTGGGAATGTCTAGGGAATACCTGTTGCTGGTGGCGCTGGCCAGTGCCGCCGCCGGTGTTGGGGCCATGAGATGGCGCTATCAGACACGGGTGGTCAATGTGATGCGGCTGGTGCTGGCCATTCTGTTTATGAGGGGGCGCTATGGCGGGAATGTCTAGGGGATACCTGCTGCTGTTGCTGGTGGCGCTGGCCAGTGCTGCGGCCATGGGGTGGCGCTATCAGAACCGGGTGGTCAATGAAGGGGCCAAACCCATGCTGATGGAGCTGGCCCAGCTGGGATGGCGGATGCGAGCAGCCACGCCGGTATTGGGTGGCACTTATGTCAGCTATCAGCTGGTGCATCCCCAATGTGACGGGACGCTGCAGGCCATGCTGGTGGCGCCGGATCGCGAGGCGATGTCAGTGACGCTGGCGGGAGAGGGGATGAGTCAGGGGGTGATGTTTTTAGGCCAGCTTCACCAGAGCCCGCCGCTGCTCTCATACCGCCTCACTCAGGGCTGGCGTAAATTGTGGGGGCTGACCCCCTATCCCCTCTATCGCGTCGCCTTGCCGACGGCTTGCCTCGTGCTCATTGCGCCGCCGATGGCATGACTGGCGCCTGTTCATCGCTCGGCAGAATGCGGATCAGCAAGGTGTTGGGTGCCAGCATGGGGTCATAACGGGGTTCCAGTTCAATGGCGCGAGAGGCCAGCAAGTGGGTCAGGGCCGTCAGCCGTACGCTCGCTATCCGCGCACTTTCCAGCATGTCTGTTTGCAGTCCGGGGCCGCTCACCAGGGCGATCCGGGCCGGATCCTTGAGTCCCAGAAACTGATGCAACTGCTGCTCCTGATCAGCCTGCAGCAGGGTCTGCTCTTGCTGGTACTGCAGCTGCAACTGGGGCTGTTCGGCCAACTGCTGATCCCGCAACTGGTTGAGGATGGGCATGGCCTCATTGACCGGCTCCTGACGGGCGCAACCGACGAGCATCAGCAGCGGCAGCATGAGGGGCAACCATCGGGGCAGTGGTCTGCCCCGACAGGTGCAACGTGGGATCTGGTTGGCCATACGCAGTCACTTCAGGAAGATGAGTTGGCACCAGTTTGCAATGTTTTCAATCGCTTGGCTAGCTGTTCAATCTCCTGGCGCCACTGTATCCAGGTTCTGGCTGGCAACTGCTCGGCCAGTTGCCAGCGGCTTGGCACCTGATCGCGCAGACGCTGTAGCAGCAGGGCGGCATCGACCTGGTAACGGGCTTCCTGCTCGAGCCAGGCAAGCCAGCGCAGATCCTCGATGGCTTGCTGAAGCAGCAGAAGGTCATGGGAGAGACGATGGGCTTCGCAGGCTTGCGGACCCAGCAACATAAAGTCGCTCTCCCGTCCGTCGGTGGGGTCATAAGGCAGGGCGGTGGGCATGCGGCCATGCCACTGCAGATAGCCCTCAGCCCCGCTTTGCCAGAGGTAAAAACCGGCGGCTCTCGGGGTGCCCAGGTTGTAGAACCAGGGGGTGGCCCCGGCGGCCCTGACCCGCGCCACATCGACCTTGTCGGCACCAAAGCCTGCGTTGATCAGGGCAATCTCCACTTCTGCCAACAGTGCAACCTGACCGGGGTGGTTGAAGTGGCCAGCCCGGATCACCGCCGGATCCCGGCGCTTCATCTCCCGGGCCATCGCAGTGATGGCGGGCAGGGTGGCGAGATCCGGCTCATCAAACAGGCTCCAGGCCAAGGGTGGCAAACCGCTGGCAGTCAGTGCCTGTTGCCGCCTCTGCCACTGATCGAGTTGGCTGGCAGGATCGCCTCCCCAGCGTTTGAGCGGGGTATAGGCAAGCAGAGGGGGAATAAAGCCAAGTCCGGCGGCTTCTCCCATGATGTCACGCATGCCCGCCTCATCCTGTGGCAGGGCCGGGGAGAGCCCGCTAATCCCGAGCCGGGCGAGCCGCTCCAGATCGCAGCGACTCGCCGCGGCAAGCTGTTGTTGCAAGGGCTTGGGATCCGGCGTGAGCCAGCTTAGGTAGGGGGGCGCTTCGACGTAGATGCCGACCGGTTTACTGGCCGCAGGCAGGGTCAGCGGCAGTACCTCGATCGTCAGTGGCAACTGCACCAGTTGCTGTTGGCTGAGCAGCTGAATATTGCCCTGATAGCGACCCGCAGGGGCGCTGCGGGGGATGGTCACGTGCAGCACCAGACGCCGTGGCACCCCTGCCTGCAGGGTGAGCCCGGCCACCCCCTCGACCAGCTCCTGATCCGAGGGGGCCAGCAGGGTGCCGCTCGCCTGGGGGCGAACCAGATGCCACTGACTGTAATAGGGGGTCAGCGCCAGCCGTGTGCCTGCTGTCTCGGGCGGCGTGATCACCAGCAAGGGTGCAGGATCATCCGTCGCCGCGTGGATGGCAAATTCAAGCAGCAGCTGGCTGCCACGGGCGGCCAGCACAGGTTGTGAGGCTTGTTGCAATGCGTGGGCGGGCGACGTTGGTGTGATCTGGAGGGTCAGGGCAGCATCCGGGATCGGCGTGAGGCTGAGCTTCTCCGGGATTGGTGCTGGCCGAGAGGGGGCCAGCGTCCACTTTTCCAAAAACAGCTGGCGCTGTTTGGCCAGCACCCGGGCGGTGGCATTGGCCAGCATGACGTGGCGCGGGTGACCCGCCACGACCGGGGTGTCGGCCAGGCCGGTGGGCGCCGGATAGGGGGCGAGCAGCACACCCGCCAGGTATTTTGCATCCGGTGAGTGGCCCACCAGGGTAATGGTGAGCGGGCCGCCGGGGTGGTTCAGGGTGACATGGACGGGCCCCCCCTGAGGTGCGCCAAGCAGCAGCCAGGGATCCGGGTTTGGCAGTGCCTCGCGGGACTGCCCTGCGAGGTAGCGCTGGCGCAGCCACTCTTGCGGTTGCCACTGCTCGGCCCAGATGGGCTCATCATTGACCAGTACACTGCGCTCGAAGGGGTGGGGCAGGTATTCCCACTCGCCGGGATCATCCAGCCAGAGGGTGAGCTGGTAGCGGCCCTTGGCCACCTCCAGTCGCACCCCGTCCAGATTGCGCAGGCCATCGCGGATCAGGGCATCGCCGGAGGGGCGCAGTATGGGGGTGGGGTGGCCAAGCAGACGGGGATCGCCCGGAGCCAGGGTTTCAAAACCGGTAAAACGGGGGGCATCGGCCGCCCCCAGATCGAGGGCAACCGTGCCGGTGGGCAGTGTTAATCCTGGCTCCCAGTACCAACGGTGAATTGTTAGCTGAGGCGCCCCGTCGGCCATAAAAAGATAGAGTTTGGTCAGCTTGTCGAGGGCCAGGGCTCTGGGCTGGGCGGTGCGCCAGTCGCTCAGGGCGAAGCGCAGGGTGAAAGGACCGGGGGCAATGGCCCGCTCCAGATTGACCCGGCTGCGATAGTTGACTGACGCCGCGTCATCGGCCCGCAGGATGAGCGTCTGGGTCTGCGAATAGGGATTATGCCCTTCGATCACCAGTTCATCATCTCCACCGACGGGCCAGGGGACTGTGCCGAAGGTGAGGCGCTGGGGCGTCTTGTCGCCAGTCAGTGGCAATGGGACAAGCCCCGCCAGATGGCTCGCTGCCATCACAGGCTCCCCGCCGATGAGGAACAGTGCCAGCAGTAGCCAAGGGATCCATGGCAAGCGAGTTCGCATTCCCGCCCCTCCTGTCATATCAATGCTGCCAGCCAGGTTTTCAGTTCATCGACCTTATGATCCCAGCTTTGTGTTGCCACGGTCTGCTGACGGGCATGGTATCCCTGGGAGTGGGTCAGCGTCTCCCACTCATGGCGCTGGAACCAGTCCGGACCGTGTTCATCAAAGGCGGCGCGGTTGATTGCCTGGGCAAGATTGTCACCGGGGCGGGGCAAGTGCACCAGCTCCCGATAATCATCGAGCGCCGGAAAGTCGGTGCTGACGATGGGCCGCCCTACCGCCAGATACTCCCGCAGCTTGAGGGGGTTGCAGGCACGGATCTGGGCGTTGTCGACGAAGGGGAGCAGGCTAACCTGCCAGTGTTGGGCATAGGCGGCCAGGGTGTGGTGAGGTCTGGGCCCGAGCAGGTGAATATTGGGTATTCCCACCAAGGCGCTGAGGTCGGTCTTTTGCGGCCCTATCAGCACTAAGTCCCAGTGGGGTAGGGCGCGGGCTGTCTCTGCTAACAGAGGGATGTCGATCCAGTCACTCAGACTGCCGTAAAAACCGGCGATGGGGCGTCCACTTGGCAGATCCGTCGGGCGCGGTTGGGGCGGCATAAAGAGATCGAGATCGACCCCGTGGCTCAGCAGTCGAGTCTTGTGGGGAGGAAAGCGGCTGGCCAGCGCCGGGCTGGCGGCCAGGATGAGATCCGCTTTTTCAACCAGTCTGGCCTCACAACGGGCAATGGCATCATGATCGACGCCTGCCAGTGCCGAGAAGTCATCGCCGCAGTAATAGATCACCGCGCGCTCGCCGAGCTTGCCGACCAGATCCACGGCACTGGGCAGCGAGATCCAGAGTAGAGGACGGTCAAGATTGGGCAATTGGCGGCGGATCTGGGCGGCAAGCCAGTGACCGTTTATTCTGCCCGCCAGGCGGCTACCGGGCAGGGGCAGCGCCAGCGGAGGCAGCACCTTGGGGCGTGGTTGCGCCTGGTGTGACTGTACCGCCTCTTCCCGCTTGGCCGAGAGACCTAGCACGGCCCCCAGCTTGCGCCCTAGGCGGCCAAGATCGTGCAGATTGAAGCGGGGGCGGCGCATGCCGATGGAGTTGACCCAGAGCACCTGATAGTCCGGCAGCAGGCGCTTGATCATATGCTGGGTGCTGGAGGGGTGCAGGCCCCAATCTTCGCCTAGAACCACCAGTTGTGGCTGTGCTGTCGGTTGCATCATGTCCGGTTCTCCTCTGTGAGAGTGGGGGCCGCGAGGATGTCGTGGCTATCTTGAGTGTCGAGAGGGCGTAGTACCCGAGCTGGTACCCCGGCGGCCAGCACTCCGGCAGGTAGATTGTGGGTCACTATGCTGCCTGCGGCGACCACAGTGCCCGCTCCAATGGTGACACCCGCCATCACCATCACACCGGTACCGAGCCAGACATCTTGCTCCAGGACGATGTCGCCCACCTGCTCGTCCTGATCAGGCAGGCCCTGGGCCCGGGCCCGAGCGTCCAGCGGGTGACCCGGGTAACCTGCAAGAAAGGCACGCCCGGCGATCCGTACGTTATCCCCCAATACCACCTTGCTACCCACCGCAATGGTGGTCTGCCAACCGATACCGACATTGTTGCCGATCGTCAGTTGCGGATCCTTGCTCGACGGGCGGCCGCTGATGGTCATGGCGGCACTGAGGCGGCAGTCGGAGCCGACTTGGATTGACACGGGCCCGCTGATAAAGGGGATGCCGCCATAAAGATAGAGGCGGGGGGCGGGCGCTTTCAGGCGTGACTGGAACAGCGGTGTCCACCAAAAGGTACGGGTCAGGGTCGAGAGGCTCTGGCTGCCCAACTTGTAGAGGCGATAAAGCAGGCGATGAAGAGGAGGAACCAGTGGAAAGGACCAGCTGCGTGCGCCCTTGGCGAACCGCCATACAAAGCGGGCTTGCGCCGACTCGCCCTGTTTGGCCCACGCTTTCATCCGGTACATGCTGATGCTGTTCATTGTGTCGTCTCCTTATTCTCATCTGCCGTTTGGCCGACCTGTCAGGGACTAGCATGGATCGCGCCAATCGGGCGCGTCCTGCAGATGAGGGGCTGATGGTGGTGGGCGTGGCAGGGGGATATGCAAATTGCGCTATCCGTGCTGCAAAACGCAAATAACAGTCTCATTTTGGACCTAATATGCTTTGCTGTGAGTGTAGGATTCAGGGAAACAGGGGATTATCGTCATATATGCTGTCTGGCGTGCCCTTTGCATCGGCGGTACATGACCCAGGGCGTGTTGCCTGGTGGCTGGGAGGCCCTATGAAACTTGGTGTGAACCAGATAGCCATGCTCTATTACGCGGTCGGATTACTGCTGATGAAGGGCATTTCCCTGCTGATGCTGCCGGTGCTGACCCATCAGTTGCTGCCTCGCGAGTATGGCCAGCTGGAGGTGTTGCTGACCATCATCAATCTGGGCTCACTCATTCTCGGCTTCGGTCTGGTGGACGCCCTCTACCGCTTCGCTGGCATGGCACAGAACGACGCCGAACGTAAACAAGTGGTGGCGCGGGTGTTTGGCCTGGTATGGGTCATTGCGCTGGCCAGTCTGGTGGTGCTCTGGTTGCTGGCCCCGCAGGTACAGCGGCTGCTGCCGGCGGAGACCCGCTTGGCGGATGTGCGCTGGGTGCTCAGTGCCCTGCCGTTCGAGGGGGTGATCGGGGTGCCGCTGGCGTGGCTGCGGATGCGTAATCAGGCCCGCCTTTTCTTTGTGGTCACGGCTGGCAAGGCTGTGATCCAGTCCCTGCTGACGGGCTGGTGGCTCTGGTTGGGCTGGGGTGTGAGCGGGGTGCTTGCCTCCGGCACCCTGACCTGCATAGCATTGGCTCTGCTGCTCAGCCTGTGGCAGTGGCGAGATAGCGGGATCCGCTTTGACTGGCAATCCTATCGTCCCCTGATGCGTTACGGTATGCCACTGGTGGTGAGCGGGCTGGCTGGCTTTGCTCTGAGCGGGCTGGATCGCTGGTTGCTGGCAGATGTGGTTGGCGAGACTCTGCTGGCCTACTATGCGGTGGCCGGCAAGCTGGCGCTGGCGGTGGGGCTCTTGCTGCAGCCCTTTGCCCTCTGGTGGTATCCCCGCCGCTTCATGCTGCTCAAGGAACCGGATGGCTTGCGCCTCAATGCGCACTACAGCGTGTTGGGGTCGGTGTTGGGTTTTGCCACTGCCGGGGTGGTCGGTCTCACGGCTCCCTTGCTCATTCACTGGCTCACTCCGCAGAGCTATCACGGGGCCATCGCTTATATCCCGTTGTTAGTGTTGGGAATGGCGGTGCGCAATGTTTCCGATCTGCTCAATGTCGGTTGCTTCAGCGGCGAGGAGAGTAAGGCGCAAATGTTCATCAATCTGGGCTGCAGTGCGCTTGGCGTGGCTGGCTTTTTGCTCACAATCCCGCAGTTCGGGGTGGGCGGGGTGATCTGGACCCTGCTGTTGGTCTACATGGTGCGGGCGTTGGCCTTCTATCTGGTGAGCCAGCGGTTGCTGCCGTTGCCATATCGCCTCTCTATGCTTTGGGCGAGTAGCGCTGGGTCGTTGGCCATGATGTGGCTGGGTCAGTGGTGGGCAGGGCAATGGGTCGCCTGAGCCATGCACTGTGGGGGCTAGCCGTCAGCCTGCTGGTGGCTGGGCTCTGGTGGCGTCTGCCTCATCCCCTGCTGATGCCGGTGATTGGCCTGGCTATCCCTGCTATCTGGTTCGCCCTGCGTTGGCCATTTTTGATGGTGCTGGGGTTTGTCACCTTCTCTTTCTTTCGTCTGCATGAGGTGTTTCCCCAGCTCTATCCCCTCAAGATACCGCTGCTGTTCTCGCTGGCCGCCATTGGCGCCCTGGTCTGGCACATTTTGCTGACCGGGCGGATCAAACCCTACTGGAGCCAGCCCCTGAGCTGGTTGACGGCCTTCTTTGTGATGGTGTCTATCGGTGTACTGTTCGCCAGCAACCGGGGCGAGGCGATTGCCACCTGGACTGGCAGTTACAGCAAGATCTACCTGATGACTCTGGCGACCGCCTGGCTGGTGCGCACCCCGGGGGATTTTGCCCTGGCCGTGAGGGTGTTCGTGGTGGCGGGCTGTCTGGTGGCGCTGGTGGCACTCTCCAACAAGGCGAGCGGGATCGGGCTGGTGGAGGAAACCCGGGTGACCATTGGCCGCGAGCTTGGCTCTGTGCTGGGGGATCCTAACGATCTGGCGCTGGTGTTGCTCTTTCCTGCCGGTTTCTCGCTCAGCTTGCTGCTCAATCAGGGTAACGGCGTGGCAGGGCGGGCCCTTGGGGCGCTGGGGTTCGTGCTGGTGGCCGCCGCCATTATTGCCACTCAAAGCCGGGGGGGCTTGCTGGGCATTTGTGCGGTCTGTGGCCTGTTTGCCTGGCAGCGGGTGAAGTCTAAAACCGTGCTGATCCTCTGTGGTTCCCTGGCGTTGCTGGTGCTGTTTGCCGCCGCAGGGATCAGTGATAGGGCATCTGGTGGTGCGGCCGAGAGTGGGGTCGATGCCTCCGCCATGGGGCGGATCTACGCCTGGCAAGCTGCCTGGGGCATGGCGTTAGGCCATCCGCTGGTGGGGGTGGGGCTTTCCAACTTCTATTACAACTACTTTTTCTACAGTCCCCACTGGGATGGCCTCAACCATGCAGTGCACTCCACCTGGTTCGGGGTACTGGCGGAAACCGGATTTGTCGGCCTGGCGCTGTTTATTGGTATGGTCACAGTGACGCTGCGCAGTTGTTGGCGTTGTCAGCTTGCTGGCATGCCTCCTGCAGTGATCACTGCCATGCAGGGTGTGATGGCCAGCATGGTGGGATTTGTTATTTCGGGGTCCTTCCTGACCCAAGGGTTTACCTGGCCCATCTATCTGGAGCTGGCATTGGCTGTCGCCGCCATCAAATACGTCCAACAGGCCAGGGAAGCGGCCGCTGTGGTACAGGACACAAACGACAAGGGAGCAGGATAATGAGTGCAACCCCCATTTTGCTGGTTCACTACGGTGAGGACTGGATCCGCGGCAGCGAACGCTGCCTGCTGGATCTGCTGGCTCACCTCGATCGCAGCCGTTTTGCGCCTCTGCTCTGGTGCAACAGCCAGAGGTTGGCGGATGAAGCGGCCCGCCTCGGGGTGAACACTGTGGTTGAGCCCTTTACTCTGCTGCTCGGGTGGCAGGCTCCCCGTTTCGATTTGGCCGCTCATCGGGCTTTGTGCCAACGGGCGAGGGCGCTGATAGGTGAACATGGTGTCACGTTGGTACACGCCAACAGCGCCGCCCCCTGCCAGTGGTTGGCCGGGGTGTGCCGGGAGATGGCCGTGCCACTGGTGTGCCATCTGCATGCCCGTTATCAACCCAGAGACAGGTTCACCTTACGGGTACACGAAGCCAATGTACTGATCGGGGTGAGCCAGCCGGTGCTGACCGCTTGGCGAGAGGATGGCTGCGAGCATGCTCGCCTGATCCACATTCCCAATGGCGTGGATGGTGAGCGTCTCAACAGTGGATCTCGCTGGCCTGTGCTCGACATGTTGGGGCTGCCCCCCGGGGGGCTGATTCTGGCCACGATAGGGTCGCTCATCAAACGAAAGGGGATCGATTTACTGATCCGCTCTCTGGCAGAACTCGTCAACTCAGGGGAAGAGGTACAACTTCTGGTGATTGGTAGCGGTCCTGAACGACTAGCCTTGGAGGCACTCGTGGTCGAGCTCGGGGTAGCGGAGCGGGTGCACTTTCTGGGCGAGCGTTCTGATAGCGCCGCTATTTTGCGGGGGGGAGTGGATCTCCTGGTGTCTGGTGCTCGCGAAGAGGTATTCGGTCTTACCTTGGCCGAGGCGGGCATGCTGGGGCTGCCGGTGAGTGCCTACCGGGTGGGGGGGATCCCTGAGGTGGTTGAACACGGGGTTAATGGGCTGCTGGCTGAACCGGGAGATTGGATCCAGATGGCTGGGCACTGGCAGAGGTTGAGCAACCCTTCGCTTCGATCTGCAATGGGTCATGCTGGGCAGCAACGTGCAGAGCGACTCTTCACTGTGGAGATTTATGTCGACAAGATAACAGAGGTATGGACTGACGCGCTGGCTGGGCGCTGGGCTAGTGCGAGTCAGTTTCCTTATCAACGGATGCTACGTTGGCTTGGGCGACGGCTTGCCGCTAGAGGACGAAGATTGTGGGTGAGGATGTTGGCTGGTATTGGCACCCGAAATTTATCAAATTGAGGGGGGAGCAAAAAGATGACAACACAGATGAAGACAGTGACAGGAAAGATTGTCGTGGTTGATCCCATCCCCTTTCGTGGTGGATCCAAGGTGGCGACTGAAGTATTACTCGACGAGTTAGCCAAACGTATGCCGGAGATGACATTTCATGTGCTGACTCAGGACCCGGCTTCCTGGGCTCATTGTCGACATCACAAGCTTTGGGTTCCCCCGTTCTTGAAAGGGCGGGAGTCAGGCTTGGGTTATCTGCTCAAGCAGGGGTGTCAGACCATGGCTATTCTGTGGCTGGCATGGCGTCTGGGGGCGGTCAAGTGCTTGCTGGCAGCATCAGGGCCCGGGGTCGATCTCTGCTGTTACTGGGCTGCCCGCTGGTTGCAGTGTCGGGTGGTGCAGATGATCCATGGGCCTGTGGGTTGCTCTGGCCTCTCAGCCAGAGCATTGCAGCGTGCGAATCTTGTATTTTATCTGGAAAGTACACGTCGCTCTTTGGAGGCGTTAATACTTAGGCTTGGCGAAACTGATTTTCCATCACATTGGAAGTCATTTATAAATGGTTTGAGTGACGTTGATTGGCCTACGACGACATCGGGAGGTGCTCGTATATTATGGGCAGCGTCCTTGCTGAAATGGAAGGGATTGGAAACAATATTGGCCGCCCATCAACAGATATCTAGCTGCCGTCCAGAGTTGATAGTTTGCTATCTTCAGCCAATGGGAACACGTCTGCCATGCAGTCAGCCCCAGCCCCAGTTGCCAGATACCCGCTGGTACTCAAGTCCTGATAATCTTGATGAGATAAGATCTCAATGTGGTATTTTTGTTTCTACTAGTCATCAAGAACCTTTTGGGCTCTCCATTCTGGAAGCGATGGCGGCAGGATTATGCGTGGTTATCCCAACTGATGGTGCCTGGTGGGATCAGCACCTGATTGATGGTGTGAACTGCTGTAAATATCATCCAAACGACTCTGATGATCTTGCTCGAGTATTGGTGGCACTGAATGCTATGCCAGATGTGGTCATTCGACTTGGGCGTAACGCTCAATTACATGCAACGACTCATTATAAAGCTGTTGATACGTATCAGGGTACAGCTGACCTGTGGGAAGCGCTGTTGCGAGAGGATAAATTAATTCTGTAGTGGCTTGGTCATTCCGGACACCATTTTAGGTGGTGATCCTGACCGACTGCAGTTCATCAAAAGGCAAACCAACATGGCAAGCTCGATGGTCTGCTTGAGAATCCCGCCAGAATGAAGACTGCCTTTGAGATGTGGCGCCTCAGGCGACCAAGAAGCAGCAAGCGGAGCAGGCCACTGTCACGGTCAATCGGCTGCGTGATACTAAAATCAATGCTTATCAGGCGATGAGTCTGTCGCAAGCCCGTTAATAGCCGTTTGTCCTATTCCTGCTGTTGCTGATAAAGGTGAGTTTACTTATGCTCTCATAAATATAACTTGCTGATTAATATACTAATCTCTTTGTATTTTTTTGGTAGTAGGCTCGCGCGTCATTATCTAGTGTTGAATGTGTCACTAGATGTTTGGGAGGGGCTAGGATAGCTTGTGAGTGCGCGATGATTATGATTGAGTTGTTCATTTTATTATAGCGGCACGGAGTATCATTATTTTCATCATCCATCATCCATCAGACGTTTCGACATTTATATAAGGCGCTCTAAAAATGGGAAAAAAAATCCTCAAGCTGACATTCCAAGGTCAAGACTTCGGCTATGTAAAAATGAACAAGGGACATGATGCTTTTTACGGAAATGGCTCTGAGAATGAAGCTGTTGAATTTGAACAGGTAAAATACAAAGACAGTAAAACACAGTTTTATTACAAGATCGCGGGCACAAAAGATAGCTATTTGGACTTTAGTCCAACTTCTTCCGTTATCAAAGTAACCAAGCCATGGTTAAGCGTTGATAGCTCCAGTATCTGTGCATGGGAGCTAATTGATGATGAGTTACATGTTATTTATTCTGGCCAGGATACAACTAAAGCGGTTAGTCGCAGCAAGGCAGACCCTATGTCAACTGCGCTCTACGCGAATAGCCTTATTGATGGGAATCATTGCACAGTAGCAATTTTGGAAGCCACTTCGATTTCGAAGAATGAAAAGAAAGATGAATTGCAACATGCTTTAGTGTAGGCCGGTAAATTATAGCGAGTCACTATAAGTGGCTCGTTTTTCTATTCAGTAAGGCTAATATTTTGAGGATAATGAAGCTTACTACTGCTACAGGTTGAATTTAACTCTGTTCAGCGTTAGCATCTCCCTACAGTCGGCCAGTGTTTTTATTGGCTAGCACTCCCCAATTCAAGCCCAGAACGGTTCGCCGTTCGGGGCTTTTCTTTTGCCCGAAAGCCGAGAACCCTGCGCGCCTGCCCGGCGGTACCGTGACAGTGAGAGGTATTGTGGCCATCGGCAAGAAGGCGTTTTACAGGGGAGGGGCTGACTCTTATACACAAATATTGTGAACTGATTGGCACTTTTCCCGATTTCCAGGATCTGATCTCCTATGTGACTCCCGAACATGGTAACGATCATGCTAACTTTTGCTCTTCATCGTGCGGC
>NZ_JAACGC010000083.1:0-15655 GCF_029237385.1 Aeromonas sp. 1HA1 | reverse complement strand
TCTGGCGCTGCCAAAAATCAACGCGTTCTTGAGTGGTCATAGCGGAAATCCCAACGTAGATACGATGGGTTTCAGTGTGCCGAGGTGATCTCAGTAAAAACAGGTGCTGATTCAGGGGCGCTTACTGATCAGTTGTCGATATTGGGGATCATGTCGTCGAAGCTGTGATAGCCACAATCCGCCAGTTGCAGCGACATGGTGTAGGTCTTGGCGTGCTCCTGCTGACCGATGGCGGGGCGGTTGAGCTTGAGCTCCTGATGCCAGTACTCCTTCATCCGATCGATCAGCGCCATCGCCTCGCTCTCGTTGAGGTGCAGCTGGCAGAGCGCCATGTAATTGTTCGGCTTGTGCATGTTCTCCACCAGATACTCTCCCAGCACCGACATTGCCTGCCGTGCCTGCTGGCGGGCGAAGCGGCTGTGCTGCTCGAAGCTGATGCGCTCGCTGATGAGGAAGTGGTAACTGTTGTCGATGCCGAGCTGCAAAATGTCGAGCTTCTCCAGCTTGCGCAGGTAGAGGTAGCAGGAGGCATCGGTCAGGCTGTACTCCCGCTTGAGATCGATCAACGTCTTGTCGCGCCAGAAGATATTGGCGAGAAAGGCGTAGAGCCCCGGCTCGTTGTGAAACGCCTCGTCTTGCTCCTGGGTGAAGACGGCGCGGCGGCTCTGGGCGTCCTGAGTGCGATCCAGCAGCTCCTCGAATGACAGCCCCACCAAGTGGCAGATCTCCAGCAGAGTATCGAACGGCAGGGAGGGCTTGTTCATCATCCGTTTCACGGTGGCGATGGAGACGCCCATCGCCTCTGCCAGGGTCTGATAGCGGATCCCCTTGTCGGTCAGGGTCTTCTTCAGGGTGTCGAGAATATTGTTGGCCAGGGTCTGGCTGTAGGTCATGCAACTATTCCTTTATCTGCATCTTTATGTTGTGTCAGAAATTGAGTGATTTTGTCGTTGTGGGCTCAGATATTGACACTTAAAAAAACCAGAGGAAATAAACCCGTCGTAATCGATTGAAATGGCCAGACCAGTCAAGGGTGAAGGTTGCAGATAGTGATACTCTGCGGTGCATATCTTTCAACCATTCAACATTTTTCTGGTGGTGCATAAAACATCGCGCATAATTCAAAACGAATCGGATTCAAGACCTTCCTGGTTGAGAAATCGATTGTTTGCTTCCAATTTAAGGGTTTTTTAAACCGAAAGGTTTTTATTCTTTCCTGGCATTGAGCGGAACTCGCAAGAGGTCCGCTTTTTTCTTTTCCCCGAATGTGCACCCACCGTCAAGCGGAGGCGGGCTCCGCCTCCATCTGTCATACCAAAGGCTCCCCGGCCTCACTCCCCCTTGCCGGGAAACAGCTTGGGGATCTCCCGTACCAGCCAGCTCTTGGCCTTGCCCATGGTATCGCGCCGCCAGGCCAGCACGACCTGGATCTGGTGACGATATTCGGGGCTGATCACCTTGAGGCGGCCCGCCTTGATGTCCTCTTCTATCCAGCTCAGCGGCATGGTGCCGACGCCTATCCCCGCCAGCAGGGCATCGCGCTTCTCCGTCATGGTACTGACGGTGAGGCGTGGCTGCTTGTCGAGCAGGCGATAGGTGAGCACCGGCTTGCGCAGCGCAGAGTCCGCCACTGCGATGGCGCGGTAGCGGCGCAGGGTTTCGTCCGCTAGGGGCTCGGGCTCCTGGTGCAGCGGGTGATCCGGGTGGGCGACGTAGAGCATCACCTCTTCCTGCAGCACCTGATGCTTGACGCCTGTCAGCATGATATCGGGGTTGAGGGAGGAGATGAGCAGGTCGGCGCGGCCATCTTCCAGACACTCCCAGCTGCCTGCCAGCACCTCGGCGCGAAACCTCAACCGGGTATCCGTCAGCTCGGCCAACCTTTCGACCAGGGGATAGAGCGTCTGCAGCGGCATCAGGGCATCGACGGCGATGGTGATGTCTGTCTCCCAGCCACGGGCCAGCGCCCGGGTTTCACCCACCAGATGCTCGGCAGCGGCCAGCAGTACCCGGCCTTGCTCCAGCAGCATGCGGCCGGCCGGGGTGAACTTGGTTCTGTGACCGCTGCGATCAAACAGCATGGCGTCCAGCTCGTCTTCCAGTTTCTGTACCGTGTAGCTCAGCGCCGAGGGGACCTTGCCCAGCTCGTCGGCGGCCGCCGCGAAGCTGCCACGGCGATCGATGGCATCCAGTACCCGGATGGCTTCCAGGGTCAGCGCCCGTTCCTTGTTCGATTCCTTGGCCATTTCATACCTTCAATTTTTTTGAACATGTTTACCAGTTTATCTCGCTAACAACTTAGGCCAAGTGTCTTTAATATTCAATCAACGCTTAGGCAGGAAGGCCTGGCGGCCAAATAAACGGTAGTTCCGGGCTGTGATATCATAAAGAGTGATGTCTGATGTCGGTGAAAGAACAACATACTATTTGAATAACCTCTTGCATGGATGCATTGATTCTGGCCGAGCCGGCCTTGGCAATGACATAAAAACCAAGAGAGTGAACGAACATGAAAAATGTAATCAAGATGCTGGCCGTTGCAGGCCTGATGACCGCTGGTTTTGCACAGGCTTCCGTTCCCGCAGATCTCAACGCCGCCCCGGGTGTGCTGTTTGTGAACTGGCATGCGACCGCCACTGTGGATGGCAAGGCCAACCCCATGCTGGAAGTGCGTGACGAGTCTGGCGATGTGCTGGCATCAGTCCACGCCAACCTGACTGGGACCCAGCAGGTGCAGCTTCCGAGCCGCACTCAGGGTACGCTGACTGTCAGCCTCGGGGATCAGAGCAGTGACTACCGCATCCCGTTTGGCATCGGCAGCGGCAAACAGCGTTAATCAACCGTTTCGGAACGTGAGGAGCACACCATGATGACATTGAGAGCCTCAGAAGCGCGCGGCAAGGCCAATTTCGGCTGGCTGGATGCGCGCCACAGTTTCTCCTTCGGGCACTACTATGACCCTGACTGGATGGGACACTCGGTGCTGCGGGTCATCAATCAGGATCTGGTTGCACCGGGTGGCGGATTCGCCACTCACCCTCACGCCAACATGGAGATCCTGACCTGCGTGCTGCAAGGCACCATAGAGCACAAGGACAGCCTCGGCCACGCCGAGCAGATCCCGGCAGGGGATTTCCAGCTGATGAGCGCAGGGTCCGGCATCCGGCACAGCGAGTACAACCCCTCGCAGACCGAGCCGCTCTCCCTGTTGCAAATCTGGATCGAGCCGAATGAACACGGCACGACACCCGGATATCAGCAGAAGAAGATTGAAGCCAGACCCGGTCTGACGCTGGTGGCGTCCCCGGATGGCGAAGCGGGATCCTTCAGGATCCGCCAGCAGGCCCGCATATGGCGGCTGCAGCTTGAACCCGGTGAGAGTCTCGCTTGGGCGCTGGCCGGCCGACACGGTTATCTGCAGATGATTTCAGGGGAGTTGACCGCCAATGGTCTGGCTGCCCGACCCGGCGACGGGGTACTCAGTCGTGATGAACCCAACTGGGATCTGGTGGCAATGAGTGCCAGCCAAGCCCTGTTATTTGACCTACCCTGAAGCAGTCAGCGGTGATTTGACATAAAACGAGGAGTTTGAAATGGACAAGATGAAAGATTTGGCACTGCTGGTGGGTCGCGTACTGCTGGCACTGATGTTCGTAAAAGCTGGCTGGGCCAAGATCGGCGGTTATGCCGGTACCCAGGGTTACATGGAAGCCATGGGTGTGCCCGGATTCATTCTGCCGCTGGTGATCCTGCTGGAGCTGGGTGGTGGCCTTGCCATCATGCTGGGTCTGTTCAGCCGCAGCATCTCGGTGCTGATGGCCGGTTTCACCCTGATGGCCTCCTTTATTTTCCACTATCAGCCTGCGGATCAGATGCAGATGCTGATGTTTATGAAGAACGTCTCCGTGGTCGGTGGTTTCCTGGCCCTGGCGGCGGCCGGTGCAGGGGCCTTCAGTCTGGATGCCCGCCTCGGCAAGAACTGGTAATACCCGGATAGCGGGAGTTTTCCAACGCTTTTTGGCCGGTGCAGCAGCACCGGCTTTTTTATGTCCGCCATTGACCCTCTCCCGCCCCGCATGATGGCGACGTGATCTGCGGCAACAAGCGCCTTTTGCATCTTCCCCCCCGATCCCCGACAATCCCATTTCGTGTGAAGTGACGGGAATAACTCACCTTTTCTCGCACTCACCCCTCTTTTGAATTGGCGGGAGTCGTCCATGTTTACCCTCTACCACTCCAATCAGCTGGATCTGCTCAAGGAGCTGTTGGTGAGCCGCATCCGGCAGGCTCCTCTCTCTCACCCTTTCGATCGGGAGCAGATCCTGGTGCAGAGTCCGGGCATGGCCCAGTGGCTCAAGCTGGAGCTGGCCAAAGCCTTCGGCATCGCCGCCAATATCGACTTTCCGCTGCCCGCCAGCTTCATCTGGGATATGTTCACCCGGGTGTTGGCGGATGTGCCTCGCATAAGCCCCTACAACAAGGGATCCATGAGCTGGCAGCTGATGACCATTCTGCCTGCCTTGCTGGACAGGCCCGCCTTTGCGCCGCTGGCCGCCTATCTGGGCGGTGGGGATGACGCGGATCCCGCCAAGGATCCCGAGCAGGTGCGGCTGTGGCAGCTCTGCCAGAAGGTGGCGGATCTGTTTGACCAGTATCTGGTCTACCGGTCGGACTGGATCGCCCGCTGGGAAGAGGGCGAAGGATTGAGTCAGGAGCTGGCCGATGTGAGCGGTCAGGATTGGCAGCCCGAGCTGTGGCGCGAGCTGGTGGCCCGCACCCTGGCGCTCTCCCCGAGCGGCTACCACAGAGCCAACCTCTACGAGGAGTTTATCCACGAGCTGCAACGCACCTTGGATCTGCCGGGCAAGCTGCCGCAGCGGGTCTTTGTGTTCGGCATCTCGGCGTTGCCGCCGCGCTATGTGGAGGCGCTGCTGGCCCTCGGTAGCCGACCTGAGGTGGAGGTGCACCTGTTCGTCACCAACCCCTGTCGCTACTACTGGGGGGATCTGCTCGATCGCAAAACCCTGGCGCGGCTCGAAAACAAGCTCAAGCCCGGTACCGATATCGAGACGTTGCAGGGCCCCGCCAACCCGCTGCTCGCCTCCATGGGCAAGCTGGGGCGCGACTACCTGCATCAGCTGATGGAGCTGGAGGTGCCGCAAATCGAGGCTTTCGTCGATATCGATGAGGTGGATGCCAAGGGCAATGTCAGCCTGCTGCGCGCCATTCAGAAGGATGTGCTGGAGCTAGGTTCGCGGGGCGAGGGCCAATTTGATCTCGACAGCAGCCATCACAAGAGCCCGATCGATCCGGCGGATGGATCCTTGCAGATCCACGCCTGCCACGGCCCGATGCGGGAACTTGAAGTGCTGCACGACCGGCTGCTGGCGCTGTTCGAGCAGGACCCGTCCCTCACCCCGAAAGATGTGGTGGTGATGATGCCGGATGTGAACAGCTACGGCCCCTACATTCAGGCGGTTTTTGGTAAAGAAAAGAGTGGCGCGCGGGGTCAGATCCCGTTTGCGGTATCGGATCGGGCGGCGAGTCAGGAGAGCCCGCTGCTGCAAAGCTTCCTCGCCCTGCTCAGGTTGCCCAACGCCCGCTTCGGGGCGGGCGAGCTGCTCGCCATTCTCGAGGTGCCCGCCGTGCTGCGCCGCTTCGAACTGGATGACGACGAGTTCAACCAGCTGCGGGTCTGGGTGCAGGAGACCGGCATTCGCTGGGGGCTGGATGACGGCTACCCCGTCCGGTTCGATCTGCCACCCATGTCCGGCAACAGCTGGCTGTTCGGCCTGCGCCGCATGCTGCTCGGCTTTGCCATGGGGGATGGCGAGCCGGTGGCGGGCATTTTGCCCTACGCCGATATCGAAGGTCAGCAGGGGCTGGCGCTCGGCAAGCTCGCCTGGTTTGTCGATTCGCTGGCCGAATTCCTGCCCCGCTTGCAACAGGCGCAGCCGCTGGCCGAGTGGAACGGCTGCCTGCTGGCGCTGCTGGAGCGCTTCTATCTGGCCGACGAGGAGGAAGAGCGTCAGCTCCAGCTCATTCGCAGCCAGCTGGCCGAGTGGCAGACCCAGCTCGGCGAGGCCCGCTTCGATCAACCCATCACCGCCGACCTGTTGCAGGATTATCTCGGCAGCGTGCTGGGGGAGTCCCGCTCCAGCCAGCGCTTCCTCGCCGGTCAGGTCAACTTCTGCACCCTGATGCCGATGCGCTCCATCCCCTTCAAACAGGTCTGCCTGCTCGGCATGAACGATGGCGTCTACCCGCGCACCCTGGCTCCCATGGGATTCGATCTGATGGCGGTGGCATCGCGGCGCGGGGATCGCTCCCGCCGCGATGACGACCGCTACCTGTTCCTCGAGGCACTGCTCAGTGCCCAGCAGGGGCTCTACATCAGCTATCAGGGGTTCAGCGCGCAGGACAACAGCGACAAGGTGCCCTCCGTGCTGCTGGCGGAACTGATCGACTATGTGCGGCAGGGCTTTGTGCTGGCGGGGGATGAGAGCCTCGATGACGAAACCTCCGGCAAGCGGCTGCTCAACCACCTGATGGTGGCGCACCCGCTCACCCCCTACAGCCGAAATTACTTCTACCCACAGGCGGGATCCGGCCTCTTTACCTATGCCGCCGATTGGCTGCCCGCCCTTAACCCGGTGCGCGGCGCGGCCAACTTCCAGAGCGGCGAGCTGCCGTTGCCGCCAGATTGGAACAGAGGGGGGGGCAAGGAGCAGGGGTTGGAGCTGGCGGAGCTGCTGCGCTTCTATCGGCAGCCCACCAAATATTTCCTCAACCGTCGCCTCAAGGTTTGGTTTGAGTTGAATGAGGCCAACATCGAGGACAGCGAGCCGTTCGAGCTGGATGGGCTGCAACATTATCAGCTGAAAGATCTGCTGCTCGATGCCCATCTGGCAGAGGGGGATAGTCCAGAGCGGAGCGACAGCGTGAGCAAACGCCGCGAGCGGTTGCAGCTTACCGGCCTGCTGCCGCAAGGGTGGTTCGGCAGCCTGCTGCTGGACGATCTGGATGCAGAGATGGGCAAGCTGGCCGATCGGTTACGGCCCTGGGTTGCGGCCAATGAGTCAGAAAAACAGGCGGTGGAGATCGATATCTCCCTCACTCAGGGCCAGCTGCAAGGGTGGATCGACACCCAGAAGGGGCGTTTGCTGGTGGTCAAACCCGGCAGCTTCAACGGCAAGGATCTGCTGCTGGGCTGGATCCAGCACCTCTGTCTCTCATTGAGCTGTGCCCCTGGCGACACCCTGCTGTTCGATGCCAAACAGAGTCTGCGGTTGCCCAAGCTCTCGGCCGATGAGGCGCGGCCCAAGCTGGCGGCGCTGGTGGCGTGCTGGGCGCAGGGGATGAAGCGGCCGCTGCCCTTCTTCCCCAACACCGCCTGGGATTGGCTCAAGGCGATCGAGAAGGATCCCGACAAGCCGGAGGCAGCCGACAAAGCGGCCCTCACCCGTTTCAACGGCGGCTGGATGATCAAGGGGGAAGGGGAAGACCCTTATGTTGCCCGCTGCTTCCCCGAACTCGATGACGAGGTGCTGGGGCAGTTGCAGGCTCTGGCCCGTGAACACCTGACCCCGCTGCTCAAGACCCTGGAGGAGCTGAAATAATGGCTAACCCGCTCAATACCCTGCGTTTTCCCCTCCATGGTGAACGACTGATTGAAGCCTCTGCCGGTACCGGCAAGACCTACACTATCGCCGGTCTCTACCTGCGCCTGCTGCTGGGCCACGGCCCGCTCATTGAAGAGGGGGCCGATGCCGGTCAGCCGAGCGCCCACGAACGGCCGCTGTCGGTGACCGAGATCCTGGTGGTGACCTTTACCGAAGCGGCCACCGCCGAGCTGCGGGGGCGGATCCGCGGTCGCATCCACGAGGCGCGCCTCGCCTTTATGCGCGGTGAAAGCAAGGATGCGTTGCTGGCCCAGTTGCTGGTCGAGGTGGAGGATCACGAGCTGGCGGCCCGTCGCCTGCTGGCCGCCGAGCGGCAGATGGACGAGGCGGCGGTCTTTACCATCCACGGCTTCTGCCAGCGGATGCTCAAGCAGAACGCTTTCGAGTCGGGCGCCCTCTTTGAAACCGAATTTCTCACCGACGACAGCCAGCTCAGGCTGCAGGCGGTGAGCGACTACTGGCGCGCCGAGTTCTATCCGGTGGATAAGACCCTCGCCAGCTCGGTGCGCGTGCTCTGGCCGAGCCCCGCCGCCCTGCTGCGGGAGATGAGCAGCTGGCTCGACAACAGCGAGCTGGAGATCCACCCGGCCTTGGGGGATGAGACCCTCGCCGCTCGCCATCAGGCAGCTATGGCCCGCATTGAGGTGGTGAAGCGCGAATGGTTGGCGCAGACGGACGAGATCCGCCGTCAGACCGATGGCCAGATCAGCCGCTATACCGGCAAAAACTACGAAAGCTGGCTCGCCAAGATAGCCGACTGGGCGCAGGACGAGAGCAGCGGCTATGCCATCCCGAAGGAGCTGGAGCGCTTCGGCCAGACGGTGCTGGAGGAGAACCTCAAGAAGGGGGGCGCAGTGCCGACCCTGCCGCTGTTTAGCCAGATCGACGAGCTGCTGGCGAGCCGCCCCGGTATTCGGGATCTGATCCTGCAACGGGCGGCGGTGGTGGTGCGCAGCCGGATGCAGGCGAGCAAGCGTCAGGCCCATCAGCTCTCGTTCGATGACCTGCTCAAAGATCTCGACGGGGCGCTCGGCTCGGGCCTTGGCGAGCGGCTCTGCGATCGCATTCGTGCCACCTACCGGGTGGCGATGATAGATGAATTTCAGGATACCGACCCCCAGCAGTACCGTATCTTCCATCGTCTTTACGGCGGTCATAGCGACACGGCGCTCTTGATGATCGGTGACCCCAAGCAGGCCATCTACGGCTTTCGCGGCGCTGACATCTTTACCTACATTCAGGCGCGGCGAAATGTGAGCGCCCACTACACTCTTGGGCGCAACTGGCGCTCCAGCAGTGCGCTGGTAGGGGCGGTCAACGGCCTGTTCGAGCGGGCGAAAGATCCCTTTATCTACGAGGCGGATATCCCCTTCCTGCCGGTGGAGGCGCAGGGCAAGAGCAAGGCGCTGCTGCTCGATGGTGCCACCGCCCCAGTGCTCCACTGCTGGCAGCTGAGCGGCCAGCCCACCTTCAATCGGGGGGATTACCAGAGCAAGATGGCCCGCGCCACCGCCGCCGAGATCCACCGTCTGCTGACGCTGGCCCGCGAGGGCAAGGCAAAGATAGGTGATCAGGCGGTGAAAGCCGGAGATATCGCCGTGCTGGTGCGCACCGGAGCCGAGGGCAAGCTGGTGCAGCAGGAGCTGGCGCGGCTCGCCATCGCCTCCGTCTATCTGTCGAACCGCGAGAGCGTGCTGGAACAGACGGAGGCGCGGGAGATCCTGCTGATTTTGCACGCCTGCCAGAACCCGAGTGAAGAGAGGAGCCTCAGGGCAGCGCTCGCGACCGGGCTGTTTGATCTGGATGCCAAGGCGCTCGATGGGCTGGCCTCGGACGAGCGGGCGTGGGAGAGCGCGGTGCAGGAGTTTATGGAGTACCGATCGATCTGGCATCGCCGCGGCGTGCTGGCCATGTTGCGGGCCCTGCTGTACCGGCGCAATCTCGCCTCTTCGCTTTTGGCGAGCCCCTATGGCGAGCGGCGGCTGACCAACTTCCTCCATCTCGGCGAGCTGCTGCAACAGGTGAGCAGCGAGCTGGACGGGGAGTATGCCCTGCTGCGCTGGCTGGGGGAGGCGGTGAGCCGCCAGAGCGGCGAGGATGCGGAGCAGGTACTGCGGCTCGAATCCGAGCGCAAGCTGGTGCAGATCGTCACCATTCACAAATCCAAGGGGCTGGAGTACCCGCTGGTGTTCCTGCCCTTTATCTGCAGCCACAGAACCGCCGAGACCCCGCTCTATCACGAGGCGGACGAGGCGGGCAATCGCACCATTCTCGATCTGACCGGCGCCGAGGGCTCCCTGGCGGAGGCCGACCGCGAGCGCCTTGCCGAAGATCTGCGGCTGCTCTACGTGGCGTTGACCCGGGGCGTCTACGCCACCTGGCTGGGGCTGGCGCCGGTGCGAGCGGGAGCTGGCAAGTCGGAGAAGACCGATCTGCACCACACCGCCATCGGCTACCTGCTGCAAAAGGGCGAAGAGGGGGATGCTGCCACGCTGGCGACTGCCCTGACCGAGCTGTCACAGGCGCTGCCCGGGGTGGCCGTCGGTGAGCCCTCGCTCACCCGTCTGGCCCCGCTGCCGCCTGAAGAGGAGCAGTTGGGCGAGCCGCAGGTGCGCCACTTTACCGGTCGGCTGGAGCGGGACTGGTGGATCAGCTCCTACTCCGGGCTGGCGGCGCAGGGTCACGGTCACAGCAAGGGGGTGCTCGCCAATCCCGGCTTCGATGATGAGGTGGTGACCGAGGCGGCCGCGCTGGCTGCCGAACTGTCTACAGCACAACAGGAGGAGGCACCCCAGCCCTCCATCTTCACCTTCCCGAAAGGGGCGCGTCCCGGCACCCTGCTGCACAGCCTGTTCGAGACCATCGATTTTCAGAGTGCCGGTGGCGAGTCGCTGGCGCAGCATATTGCCAGTTTGTTGCTGCAAGACGGCTTCGACGAGCGCTGGGCCGAGGTGCTGCAACAGCAGGTGGAGGCGGTGCTCGATACTCCGCTCGATACCGGCTTTGGTGATCCGGTGCGGCTGCGGGATCTGGCCCCCGAGCGCAAACAGGTGGAGCTGGAGTTCTTCCTGCCCATGGGGCGGGTGACGGCACCGGCGCTGACCGCGCTCTGCCAGCAGCACGACCCGCTGTCGCGGGGCAACAAGCCGCTCAGCTTTGCCACAGTGCAGGGGATGCTCAAGGGCTTTATCGATCTGGTGTTCGAGTGGCAGGGGCGCTGGTATCTGCTCGACTACAAATCGAACCACCTCGGTATGAGCGCCGCCGATTACAGCCGTCCGGCGCTGGAGCGGGCGATGGCGGAGCATCGCTACGACCTGCAATACCAGCTCTACTCGCTGGCGCTGCACCGGCTGCTCACCCTGCGCCTGCCGGGCTACGACTTCGAGCAGCACTTTGGTGGGGTTTTCTATCTGTTCCTGCGTGGCATGCCGCAGGGGGGCATTTTCCATACCCGCCCGAGCCGTGAACTGGTGTTGGGGCTCGACACCTTGTTTAGCGCAGGCAGCGAGTCGCCAGCAGCGGGATCCCACCCATTGAATGAGGTAGAGGCATGAGTGGCACCATGATTAGCTCCGCAACCAGCGCAATGATGGTTGAACGGTTAAAAGCACTGGCACTGGCTGGCCGTATCCGCCAGCTGGATCTGCAATTTGCCAAGCTGGTGGCCGATCTGGGCGGCAGCCCCGAGCTGGTGCTGGGAGCGGCGCTCGCCTGCTTCGAGCTGGGGCGCGGCCATGTTTGCCTGCCCCTTGAGATGCTCGCAGCCGGATCCCTGCGCCCGTTCGGGCTGGATCCCCAGCAGAGCCGGGATCTGCTGCTGGATCTGGCGGATCCTGCCTGCTGGCCCGCCCTGTTTGCGGCAAGCCCGCTCGTTGGTACCGAACAGGATGAGAGGCTCGCCCCGCGCTGGCCGCTGCGGCTGTGGCATGGGCGGCTCTACCTCACCCGCCACCACGATCACGAGCAGGGGGTAGCCCGCCATCTGCGCGCTTTGAGTGAAAGAGCCGAATGGCCGGAGATAGCCCCGGCCCTGTCGCGGCTGTTTGCCCGCGACTACGGGCTGGTGTTCGGGGCGCTGCTCAAGGCCCGCCTCGCCCCCGATTTCTCGGCCCGCCACTTTATCGAGAAGTATCTCGATCTGGTGTTCCCGAGCGAAGTGGATTGGCCCGCCATCGAGGTGCTGCTGGCCAGCGCCCAGGCGGCGAGCGATCTTGGCAAGCTGGATACGCTGGTGCCCGAGGCGCTTTGCTGCAACGGCCAGAAGCTGGCGGCGGCCACCGCGGCGGCGCGCCCCTTTGCGGTGATCTCCGGCGGCCCCGGCACCGGCAAGACCACCACGGTCGCCAAACTGCTCGCCATTCTGGTGGAGACCGGCCTGCAAGCAGGCAAGGCCCCGGCGATCCGGCTGGTGGCCCCCACCGGCAAGGCGGCGGCACGCCTCACCGAGAGTATCGGTTCTGCTTTGCAGGCCCTCGATCTGCCCCCCGAGTGGGTCGAAGCGATCCCGACCGAAGCGGGCACCTTGCACCGGTTGCTCGGGGTGATTCCGGGGCGCAGCCAGTTCCGCCACCACGCGGGCAACCCGCTGCACCTCGACTTGCTGGTGGTGGATGAGGCCTCCATGGTCGACCTGCCGATGATGGCGCGCCTGCTCGATGCACTGCCGAGCCACGCCCGCCTGATCCTGCTCGGCGACAAGGATCAGCTCGCCTCGGTGGAGGCGGGGGCCGTGCTCGGCGATATCTGCAGCTTTATCGAGCAGGGCATCAGCCCCGCGCAGGCGGATTGGCTCTCCCGCCAGACCGGCTACCGCTTGCAGGGCACGCCCGCAGGGGCACCGGTGCGCGACAGCCTCTGTTTGCTGGCCAAGAGCTGGCGCTTTGATCAGCATTCCGGCATCGGCCAGTTGGCGCGTGCCTGCAACAGCGGCGATGCCACGGCGGTGGAATCGGTCTGGGGCATGGGCTTTAGCGATATCAGCCTGCACCCCTGGGCGGGGGAGGCTTTTGAGGCCCTGATTGCCCAAGGGGTGGCCGGTTACGGCAGCTATCTGAAGGCGGCCCGCGCGGGGGAAGCGCCCGCCGCCGTGTTCAAGGCATTCAATAGCTTCCAGATCCTCTGCGCCCTGCGGGGCGGCCCGTTCGGGGTTGAGGGGCTTAACGAGCGGCTCGAACTGGCCCTGTCACGGGCCGGCCTGATTGCCCGCGATGGCGACTGGTATGCCGGTCGCCCTGTGATGGTGGTGCGCAACGACCACGGGGTCGGCCTCTATAACGGTGATATGGGGCTCTGCCTGCCCGATGAAAGTGGCCGTTTGAAGGTATGGTTTGAGCAGCCGGACGGCACCCTGCGTGCCCTGTTGCCCAGCCGGCTGCCACCTCACGAGACTGTCTACGCCATGACCATCCACAAATCCCAGGGTTCGGAGTTTGCCCATACCGTGCTGGTGCTGCCCGACAGCCCCAGCCCGCTGCTGACCCGCGAGCTTGTCTATACCGGCATCACCCGTGCCAAGGCCCGGCTCGATCTCTACGGCGATCGCGCCCTGCTGGCACAAGCGGTACGGAAAAAGACCGAGCGTTATTCCGGATTGGCGGAGAGGTTGCGTGTTGGTTAGGGAAATAACGAGATATAAATGACTTGGTGATTTATATAAATAACTGTTTGGTGAATGAAGATGGAACAGAAAAGCGGATACAATACCTCCATAATTCAATCTATTGTTTGTGATTTCGAACGATTTATTATTGATAATGGAGAGCTTGATTATAAAGGGCTCTATCTGAAAGATGGTTATGTTTTCGCAGTCATTCATGAATTAATTGAAGCGCAAAAATTGCTAATAATAGAAGAATATGAAGAGTATCGTTCATTAGCAATCCCGGAACCAATATTTATTGATTCGATTCCTGATGGTTCGACTAGAATACCTTTAAGTAGTTCATGGGGGAAAGTAAATCTTCATGGTTACCCATTTACATTACCTGAAGCCATAAATGAATTAAATATTCATATACCTAAAAAGTTTCAGCCATTTCATTTCGACTATAAGTATGCAACGAACGTGTTTGAATTGAAGATGCGTTTTATGCCCCAAGAGGAAGAGGTAAAAGAGATAGAGGTTATATTGGCTGGCCTTGGTTATGATGCATATGAGATAAAAATAACAGTAGATCCCCTTGTTCGTAATTATCCAAGAAAAGAAAAAGAAATTGACATAGAAAATAAACGTGTTGCTAATCCGCACAATCTAATGCTTACTGCGAGTTCTTTCTTATCACCAAAATTGCCTAAAACGGTTATAGATAAATATGAAAGTGATGAGCAATTCTGGGTTGATCATAGGGTCAGCTTGTTAACAAATATGGATTTGGAAATTAAGGATGTTATTCCTTCAAGTTTTTTAGGTGAAAGTTCATGTTTTGTAGATGCAAGTGTGTTTATTCGAAATAACATTAGGGAGTATTTGTCCTTATATAAAATAATCATCATTGCACTGCCTTTTAACGACTGCGCATCAAAAAACAATGATTTTTATAGCATGTTTTCAATAACTAAATTTGAGCTGCAGGAGTTAATAAGAAGAGGTAGGTTGAAATTTGTATTAACACAAAATTTAAAACGATACTCTATGGATTTACTTGCAGACATCGTTGAGGTAGACCCTGATGCATTAATATTTCAGCGTAGATTGGCATCTTCAACTATTGTTGGTATGAGAAATAAGTCTGGACTACTTGGTTATTCATTATCTACAGATGAGCAATTTAATTTTATTCGAGCCCTTACTGTATCCGGGACAGATTCATCTCGACGTGTTGCATCTGCACTGGCAAAGTCATGGAATGGTATGGAGTATCTTCTGAATAAATTGGGTGTGACTGCTCTCCCTAATATTGGAATCGCGGATTTCTTATCTAACCTTTATGGTAATGAAAATATTAGGTTTCTTGGTTTATATAGCTCAGGCTATGAAATTTCATTGGGGCTGGGAGCCCATTATTTGCCTCCTGAATCTCCAGAAAATGTCGCATTAAATATGGTTGAGAGTTGTGGTGCATGGTACTCTGGTGTCAGAGTAAACCAATCCAATATTCGTGAGAATGAGTTGGGGAAACTTTTGCAAAATGTATTCACACTCAATAATGATATTGATGTATTAGAATTGGACCGCATTTTCTCTGGACATGAAATCCCATTTGCATCTACATTACTGAGCAATTATGCAAACTTGAGTGATGAGGAGTTGCAACGGAGAATGACTCTTCTTCGTACAGAAATTGGGAGGCTAGAATCTAACCAGAGTAGATTGTCATGCTGGGATTTTACCGGATTCATTGGTGGTGTTGGTGGTCTTTTATCTTCTGAACCAGTAGTTGGACTTTTGGTTTGGGCTATATCTGCTGCGGGAAAATATTTGGTTAGAAGTAGTGATACCGAAGTTTTTTATAAGCTGTCAGCATTGAATAATCGTACATCTAGAGATGTTGTCCTAATTCATCGAGCACGTAAAAACCTTGACAAATGTATTCCATAATCTCGTATGTTGTGCTTCGCAGGCTCAGCACCAACCTACCGACTGTGTAGGTTGTGGCTGAGCGTAGCGAAGCCCAACGTTTACCGCGAAATCTCTTTTTCCTCCTCTCATCCCCAGCCCTTCTCCCCATTCTTTATAAATAAGCGGGAGAAGGGCGATTTGGCTACGTGGCTATATCCCGAATTCACACGCCATTGCCAACGTTATATCCCCGATGCTGGATGATCCCCTCTCCCTTTGGCAGAGGGCAGAGGGCAGGGGGAAGGGTGCAGACTGCCACAATGCCCACTTCGTACAATCGGGTAGGGCTGTCTCTTGATCAGATCTTGATCCCCGAAGCCATCATCTCTTTGGCGGCAATAAAGCCGTCCAGTTTACTTTGCAGTGTTTGCCAGCCTTCCCAGAGTGAGCTCCAGCCTGCAATCCCTGTTCG
>NZ_JAACGC010000082.1:0-15711 GCF_029237385.1 Aeromonas sp. 1HA1 | reverse complement strand
GAACAGGGATTGCAGGCTGGAGCTCACTCTGGGAAGGCTGGCAAACACTGCAAAGTAAACTGGACGGCTTTATTGCCGCCAAAGAGATGATGGCTTCGGGGATCAAGATCTGATCAAGAGACAGGATTTCATGGGCTGGCTATTTCTTTACTCATTCGAAGCTGATATGCTCCTTTGTGATCAACCATTTATTATAAAAGACGAACCAATTTTAATAGAACAATTATTCAGCGGTGGGGATGGATACATAATTATTATTCCTCTGTCTCGGCAGTTATGTCTGGCTCTATCGTCAGTTAAGTCGGATATTAAACATACATACATTAATTCGAGTCAGGCGATGGCAATAAATGACTTAATAATAAACAATGCTGAAAGGTGGGTAATCGGGCCCACTAAAGAGTCTATCCATGGCTAAAGAATATAACAAACGCAGTCACGGCGACGGCTTTGTCTTTGCGGCTTCGCCTTCATTACAAAGCCGCGCATGCTGCGGGCGTCATGTGCTTTTCTTTAGCTTTTAGTTTGGGAGATATTAAAAATAAATGACAGAAAATCAAGTTATTAGCGTGACCGAAGAGTCATCTTCAGTTCAAGCTCATTTAGCCCGTAGGTTCGAATAGCGCAGCGTATTCGGACAATCGCGAATAACCGCGCCGAGATAACAATTCAGCTCCTAAGACGGCGCCACTCAACAATTACAGGTAATTCCCCTGCCTTAGCGCAGTCAGCAACTCCTCCACCAGCACCTCTACCGGCTTACCGGCGTTAAGCAGATGGATTTCCGGCTGCTCGGGGGGCTCGTAGGCGGAGTCGATACCGGTGAAGTTACGGATCTCCCCGGCCCGCGCCTTTTTATAGAGCCCCTTGGGGTCGCGCTCTTCACAGATGGCGAGCGGTGCATCCACAAACACCTCGACAAACTCGTCAGCGCCCAAGAGATTGCGCACCAGATCCCGCTCGGCGCGAAATGGCGAGATAAAGGCGGTGAGCACAATCAAGCCCGCATCCACCATCAGTTTTGCCACCTCGCCGACCCGGCGGATATTCTCCTGCCGGGCGGCATCATCGAAACCGAGATCGCCGCACAGGCCGTGGCGCACATTGTCGCCATCCAGCAGATAGGTGTGTTTGCCCTCGGCCGCCAGCGCCTGTTCCAGCGCCCCCGCCAGGGTCGATTTACCTGCCCCCGACAACCCGGTAAACCAGATCACCAGCGGCTTCTGCCCTTTGAGCCCGGCCCGGCTTGCCTTGTTCACCGCATGCTGGTGCCACACAACGTTATTCATCCAGACTCCTTCTCTACCGCTCAATCCCTCACCCTGGCCCTGGCCCTCACCCCACAGGAGAGGGCCTATCAAGCCCCGTCTCCCTCTCTTTTATTTGGCGGGAGCAGGGCTGGGGATAAGGGGAATTCCTCCGCGCTCGCGGGGGAAGGGAATGACGACCTACGCCTCGTCGCTGCCGATAGCCAGCGCCTGCCAGTGGGGGAAGTGCTTGCGTACCAGGGCGTTGAGCTCGATTTCGAACTCGCTGTATTGCCCTGCCACTACTTTCGCGGCCAAGCCTTCCACTATCATGCCCGCCCCGACGGTGACGTTGCTCAGCCGGTCGATCAGGATAAAGCTGCCGGTGTCGCGGATATCCGTATACGGGTCAAACGCCACCGGATCGGTCAGGCTCACTTCGCACAGGCCAATCTCGTTGAGCTTGAGCTCGCTTGCGGGCAGCTCGTCCAGCTTGTTGATCTCGATGCGATGGCGGATGGCCTCCACCTGACCGCGGGTCTTTTTGGTGGCCAGCTTGATGTCATAGACCCGGCCCGATTGCAGGGACTCCTCCCCCATCCAGACGATGTGGGCCAGCACGTTCTGGGTCACCAGCGGTTTTCTGGCGGCATCCACCAGCAGATCGCCGCGACTGATGTCGATCTCGTCGGCAAAGGTGACAGTGATGGCCTGACCCGGCAGGGCGTACTCCAGATCCCCGTCGAAGGTGACGATGCGGGTCACTGTGCTCTCTTTGCCGGACGGCAACACCGCCAGCTTGTCGCCGACCCGCAAAATACCGGCCGCGAGCGTCCCCGCGAAACCGCGAAAATCGAGGTTGGGGCGGTTCACATACTGCACCGGCAGGCGCACCGGATGGCGCTCCAGCACCCGTTCCACTTCCGCAGATTCCAGCAGTGCCAGCAGGGTTTCGCCCTGATACCAGGCCAGCTTGTCGCTCGGGTTGACCACGTTGTCACCGTCCAGCGCCGAGACCGGCACGATCTGGATGGTGTCGACGCTGAGCTTCTTGGCGAACTCGCGATAATCGGCACTGATGCGATCGAACACCTCCTGGCTGAACTCCACCAGATCCATCTTGTTGACCGCCACCACGAACTGCTTGATACCCAAGAGGCTCGCGATAAAGCTGTGGCGACGGGTCTGATCCAGCACCCCTTTGCGGGCATCGATCAGGATGATGGCCAGATCGCAGGTGGAAGCGCCGGTGGCCATGTTGCGGGTGTACTGCTCGTGGCCCGGGGTATCCGAGATGATGAACTTGCGCTTGGCGGTGGAAAAATAGCGGTAGGCCACGTCTATGGTGATGCCCTGCTCGCGCTCCGCCTGCAGGCCATCCACCAGCAGCGCCAGATCGAGTTTTTCGCCGGTGGTGCCGAGCTTCTGGCTGTCGGACTCCAGCGCTTTGAGCTGATCTTCATAGATCTGCTGGGAGTCGTGCAACAACCGGCCTATGAGGGTGCTCTTGCCGTCATCCACGCTGCCGCAGGTGAGAAAACGCAGCAGACTCTTGTGCTGCTGGGCGTGCAGGTAGGCTTCAATGCCCTGTTCGCTGATGGCGGTCTGAATATGGTTGTTCATGTTGCGATTCCTTAGAAATATCCCTGACGCTTCTTCTGCTCCATGGAGCCTGCCTGATCGTGGTCAATCAGCCGCCCTTGCCGCTCGCTCGAGGTGGTGAGCAGCATCTCTTCGATGATCTCCGGCAGCGTGGTGGCATCGGATTCGATGGCCCCGGTCAGCGGGTAGCAGCCGAGGGTACGGAAGCGCACCAGCTCCTGCTTCACTTCATCTTCAGGGCCGATGGGCATGCGCTCGTCATCCACCATGATCTTGATGCCGCTGCGCTCAACAACCGGACGGTGAGCGGCGAAGTAGAGCGGCACTATGTCGATGTTCTCGAGATAGATGTATTGCCAGATATCCAGCTCGGTCCAGTTGGAGAGCGGGAACACCCGGATGCTCTCCCCCTTGTTGACCTGGCTGTTGTAGACACGCCACAGCTCGGGCCTCTGGTTCTTCGGATCCCAACGGTGGGACTTGTCACGGAAGGAGTAGACCCGCTCCTTGGCGCGGGACTTCTCCTCGTCGCGACGGGCACCGCCAAAGGCGGCATCGAAGCCGTGCTGGTTGAGCGCCTGCTTGAGCCCTTCGGTCTTCATGATGTCGGTGTGCTTGCCGCTGCCGTGCACGAAGGGGTTGATGCCCATGGCGAGGCCGTCCGGGTTCTTGTGGACGATGAGATCCAGCCCGTACTTTTTGGCTGTCTCGTCGCGAAACCTGATCATCTCCTTGAACTTCCAGTCGGTGTCGACGTGCAGCAAGGGGAAGGGGATCTTGCCCGGATAGAAGGCCTTGCGGGCCAAATGCAGCATGACGGAGGAGTCCTTGCCGATGGAGTACATCATCACCGGGTTTTCAAATTCGGCAGCCACCTCGCGGATGATATGGATGCTCTCGGCTTCCAGCTGCTGAAGGTGAGTCAATCGTTCACGGGAGATACCTGCTGGGGTCTTCTCCACATCAGGTTGCTGCAAGTGAGTCACTCTTTCACGGTCCATGTTGGTCCTCGGGTCATTGCTAACGCGCATGGTCAGGGCGCTGGGTGGTTCAGTGCGCGGCCGCGCTGGCAGCCGCATCAAATAGGTCTTTGCTCTCAGGCCAGCTGCACCAGCTTGAGGTCGCAGCCATCGAGATCCGGGTTATCACGCTGCTGCTCGCCACTCTTTTCCCCGCTTTTTTCTCCAAACCAGGCGAGCCGCTCGCGCAGTGCCACTACCTCGCCGATGACGATGAGCGACGGGCTCACGGCCTGCTGGGCCAGCACAGCCAACTCAGCCAGGGTGCCGGTCAGCACACGCTGACGGGCCGTGGTGCCCCGCTCTATGATGGCGATGGGGGTCGTGCTGCGGCGGCCGTGGCTCACCAGCTGCTGCTGAATGTGCTCGGATCGCATCAGCCCCATGTAGACGACCAGGGTCTGGTTGGTGGTGGCGAGCTGCTGCCAGTCGGGCTCCTTGCCATCGCTCTGGCAATGGCCCGTGATGAAGACGGCGCTCTGGGCGTGGTCGCGGTGGGTCAGCGGGATACCGGCATAGGCGGTGGCGCCAGCGGCGGCCGTGATGCCGGGCACAACAGAGAAGGGGATCCCCTCTGCCGCCAGCACTTCCAGCTCCTCGCCGCCCCGGCCAAACATAAAGGGATCGCCTCCCTTGAGCCGCACCACCCGATTACCCGCGCGGGCATGCTCCACCAGCAGGCGATTGGTCTCCTCCTGCGGCACACTGTGGGCACCGGCCTTCTTGCCGACCGACACCAGGGTGGCATCGCGGCGCACCAGATCGAGGATCTCCGGAGAGACCAGCTGGTCATAGAGCACCACTTCCGCCTGCTGAATTTGTTGCAGCGCCTTGAGGGTCAGCAAGCCAGGATCGCCGGGCCCCGCACCGACCAGCACCACCTCACCCACCTCGCTCTTGGCCTGATCCAGACCGTCGTTCAGCCAGCGCTCGGCACTCTGCCAATCCTGCTTTTCGATGAGGCCAGCCAGGGTATTGGAGGCAAACGCCCGCTCCCAGAAACGGCGACGATCGGAAATGGATGAGAGCACCCGCTTGGCCTTGTCGCGCACCCGGCCGGAGAGTTCGGTGAGCCCCCCCAGATGGCGGGGCAGCAGGCTCTCTAGCCGCTCGCGCAGCAGGCGCACCAGTACGGGGGCCTTGCCACCGCTGGAGATGGCGACCATCAGGGGAGATCGGTCGATGATGGAGGGAAAGATGAAGCTGGAACGCTTGGGATCATCCACCACATTGACGAACAGACCGCGCTGATTGGCGCTCTGATAAACGAGGGCGTTGACCTCGAGATCGTCGGTGGCGGCCACCACCAGGATCTGGCCGGTCAGATGGGCCGGCGTAAAACGCTCGACCAGATGAGTGAAGCGACCGGTAAAGGCGGTGAATTCGGGGTCAATCTCGGGGGAGACCAGGGTCAGCCTTGCGCCTGCGGCCAGCAGCAGACGTGCTTTGCGCAGGGCGACCTCGCCCCCGCCTACCAGCAACACAGGGCGGCCTTCCAACCTGGCAAACATAGGTAAATAATCCATTTCGGCCCATCCCTTGGAACACGACTAATATAGGGCGACTATAGGCAGGGCTGCTTATCCCTCAAAATAATAAAAAATGCTTTTTAATGCGTTTTAGTAATTAGCAAAGCAGTATGATGACGAAGGCGAACGAACATCCTTGTGGTGCTCGACGCTAGGCCATAGGCTAGTGAATGTGTTTCATAAGGAGCTTAATAATGAACGAGTCATTGATTGTGACGGGGATCTTCGTGTTCCTGGTGATCATCACCCTGAGTGCCGGGATCAAGATAATACCGCAGGGCTACAACTGGACAGTGGAGCGCTTCGGTCGCTACACCCGTACCCTTTCCCCCGGTCTCAACCTGCTGATCCCCTATGTGGACAGGATCGGCCACAGAATCATTATGATGGAACAGGTGCTGGACATACCGGCGCAGGAGGTAATCTCCCGCGACAACGCCAACGTCACCATAGACGCCATCAGCTTCATACAGGTGGTGGATGCCCGCAAAGCGGCCTATGAGGTCAACGATCTCACCAGCGCCATCCGCAATCTTTCCATGACCAACATGCGGACCGTGCTCGGCGCCATGGAGCTGGACGAGATGCTCTCCCAGCGTGACACCATCAACGAGAAACTGCTGCGCACCATGGATGCGGCCACCGCCCCCTGGGGCATCAAGGTGACCCGGATCGAGATCAGGGATGTGCGTCCGCCGCTGTCACTGGTAGAAGCCATGAACGCCCAGATGAAGGCCGAGCGCCAGAAACGGGCCGAGGTGCTGGAAGCCGAAGGGGTGCGTCAGTCCAAGATCCTCAAGGCCGAAGGCGAGAAGCAGTCCCAGATCCTCAAGGCTGAGGGTGAGCGTCAGGCCGCCTTCCTCGCCGCCGAAGCGCGGGAGCGGGCCGCCGAGGCGGAAGCCAAGGCAACTCACATGGTTTCCCAGGCCATCGCCGAGGGGGATATGCAGGCCATCAACTACTTCGTTGCCCAGAAATACACGGAAGCGCTGGCCCGCATCGGTGAAGGCCCCAACAGCAAGATCATCATGATGCCGCTCGAAGCAGGCAGCCTGATTGGCTCGGTAGCTGGCATGGCCGAGCTGTTCAGGGACGGCAAGAGTAGCAAGTCATGACAGCCCTGCTCGCGGAGCTGACCCACTGGCACTGGCTGGGGCTCGGTTTCGTGCTGCTGGCCATCGAAGTGCTGAGCTCGGTGGGTTTCCTGCTCTGGACCGGCATAGCCGCGGTGGAAGTCGGCTTGATCCTGCTGCTCTGGCCCTTCGGCTGGCAAGCGCAGCTGATGCTGTTTGCGGTGCAATCCCTGCTCACCACCTGGGTCTGGTGGCGCTGGCAGCACCGGCTGGACAGCTCGGGTCAGGATGCCGCCAGCCCCATCAATGAGCGGATGCAGAGCTATCTGGGCCGTGAGTTGACCCTGCTAGATGATGTGGTGCAGGGAACAAGCCGGGTGCGTCTGGATGACACAGTCTGGACGGTGCGCAGCGAGGTGCCGCTCACCGCGGGCAGTCGGGTCAAGGTGGTGGGGGCGGATTCCCACATCCTGTTGGTGGAACAATTGCCCTGACTCGGGCCAACCATCACCACTTGATGACACAACAAAGGGCTCCGCGGAGCCCTTTCTCATGGGGTGGCACAGGCCAAAGACTAGAAAGCGTCAGCGTCGAGGGCGGTGCGCAGCAGATCCTTCCAGCTGATGATGCCGACCAGGGCGCCATTTTCCAGCACTGGCAGGCAGGAGACATTCTTCTCCAGCATGATTTTCACGCCGTCGCGCACCGGCAGATGGGGGGCTATGGTGACGGGGTGGCGGCTCATGATCTGATGGGCCCGCTTGGTGAGGGTTTCAGTGTCACGGCTCATCTCGGCTTCGGAGTCGAGATAGGGGCTGATGGCACGGAACAGATCCCGGTCCGAGATGACCCCCACCAGCTCCTCCTCTTCCAGCACCAGCAGGTGGCGGAAGTGGGCCTGCTCGAAGATATCCTTGATGACAGTGAGTCTGTCATCCATGGAAACGGTAGCGACCCGGGTCGTCATTATGTCTCTGATAAGCATGCTAACCTCCCCAACCCTGACTGATTTCTCTGTTATGGCATGTTTTTGTCCCCCCAGCCAGTGGGAGCCCCCCACCTCAAGTGCAAATCTGCGCCATTTCACGTAAGATCCGCGCCAGTTTTTCTCCTCCATTTGAGCAAGCAGACCCCATCCATGATAGTTGCCAGTCAAATCGAACTGATCCGCGGCGGCCGCAAGCTGCTGGACAACGCCTCCGCCACCATTCACCCCGGCCACAAGGTGGGCCTGGTGGGTAAAAACGGCTGTGGCAAGTCCACCTTTTTTGCACTGGTACGGGGCGAGCTGGCCATCGACAGCGGCAGCTTCAGCCTGCCTGCCGGCTGGCAGATCGCTGGCGTCGCCCAGGAGACGCCGGCCCTTGACTGCTCGGCGCTCGAGTACGTGATCGACGGCGACAAGGAGTTCCGCTCGCTGGAGGCCCAGCTGGCCCAGGCCGAGTTGGATGACAACGGCCTGCTGGTGGCCGAGCTGCACGGCAAACTCGACACCATAGGCGCCTACAGCATTCGGGCCCGCGCCGCCGAGCTGCTGCACGGTCTGGGTTTCAGCGACGAGCAACTGGGCTCGCCGGTGCGCAGCTTCTCCGGTGGCTGGCGCATGCGCCTGAACCTCGCCCAGGCGCTACTCTGCCGCTCCGATCTGCTGCTGCTCGATGAACCGACCAACCACCTGGATCTCGATGCAGTGATCTGGCTGGAGAAGTGGCTCAAGGGCTATCAGGGCACGCTCGTCCTTATCTCTCACGACCGCGACTTCCTCGATTCGGTCATCAGCCGCATCATCCACATCGAGAACGGCAAGCTGAACGAATACACCGGCGGCTACTCCGACTTCGAACTGCAGCGCGCCGAACAGCTGGCCCAGCAGCAGTCCATGTACGAGAAGCAGCAGCGGGAGGTGTCCCACATGCAGGCCTATGTGGACCGCTTCCGTTACAAGGCCTCCAAGGCCCGTCAGGCCCAGAGTCGCCTGAAAGCAATGGAGCGGATGGAGAAGCTGCTGCCTGCCCACGCCGACTCCGAGTTCAGCTTCGAGTTTCGCGAGCCGTCAGCCCTGCCGACCCCGCTCATCGCCATGGAGAATCTGTGCGCCGGTTACGGCGACAAGGTGATCCTGGAGAAGATCAAACTCAACCTGGTACCGGGTTCGCGCATCGGCCTGCTCGGTCGCAACGGCGCCGGCAAGTCCACCTTCATCAAGATGCTGTCGGGCACCAATCCGCCCCTGTCAGGCAAGCTGGAGGTGAGCGCCGGGGTCAGCATAGGCTACTTCGCCCAGCATCAGCTGGAGACCCTGCGCCTCGACGACACGCCCCTCGATCACCTGGCCCGCCTCGCGCCCGACAAATCCGAGCAGGAGCTGCGCAACTACCTGGGCAGCTTCGGCTTCCACGGTGACAAGGCGCTCGACAAGGTGGCCCCCTTCTCCGGCGGCGAGAAGGCGCGACTGGTGCTGGCCCTCGTCACCTGGCAAAAGCCCAACCTCTTGCTGCTGGATGAACCGACCAACCACCTGGATCTGGAGATGCGCCACGCACTGACCATGGCGCTGCAAGGCTTCGAAGGGGCCATGGTGGTGGTGTCGCACGACCGTCACCTGCTGCGTACCACCACAGATGATTTCTATCTGGTGCACGGCGGCCGGGTCGAAGCCTTCGATGGCGATCTGGATGACTACCACAAGTGGCTCGGCGAGCAGGAAAAAGAGGCCAACGCCAAGCCAAGCGATGGCGTCATCTCCGCCAACTCGGCGCTGGCGCGCAAGGATCAGAAGCGGCGCGAGGCTGAGTTCCGGCAAGCGACCCGCCCCCTGCGCCAGAAGCTGGAGAAGCTCGAAGCCAGCATGGAAAAACTGCAGACCCGGCTGGCCGCGGTGGAAGAGCAACTGGCTGATCCCGCCATCTACGAAGAGAGCGCCAAGAACAAGCTCTCCGAACTGCTCAAGTCCCAGGGCCCCATCAAGGAGGAGCTGGAAGGGGTGGAGCTGGAGTGGATGAGCCTCTCAGAGGAGCTGGAAACCATGGAGCAGGCCTTCTTTGCGTGACGAACAGCTGATGACGACCGAGCAGGTCGCCGTGCACGAACTGCCGACGCCGCTGGGCTTCTGGCACTGGAGCGGCAAGGTCTATGGCGAGCGCAACCAGGACTGGCTAACCGTGCAGGCACAGGGCGGCAACGTCAATCTGGCGCTGTTGTTGCACCGGCTCGATCAACTCGGCATCGTGGTCGATCTCACCGATCTGCAACCTGCGCTGGTGCAGACCGAAGCGGTGCTGACCCCGTGGCGCGCCCTGCGCCAGAGCGCCAAGTCGCGGCTGGATGAGGAAGAGTATCAGGCCATGCTGGCCCACGAGCTGGAGCTGGAACGGCTGCAGCAGGGGGTGCTGCTGCAGACCTTGCGCAGCCTCACCCTGTTGCGGGGCAAGAGCCACAATTTGTTGAACTATCTATCGTTACTGGGTGCCCAGCAGGGCCCCCTCAGAGACCTAATATGCTGAGTTATCGCCACGCCTTTCACGCCGGCAACCACGCCGACGTGCTGAAACACACCGTTCAGGCCCTGATCATCGAGTCCCTCAAGAAGAAGGAGAAGCCCTTCATCGTGCTGGACACCCATGCCGGTGGCGGTCTCTACGACCTGCGCGGCGACTGGTCCCAGAAGAAGGCCGAGTATGCCGACGGCATCGGCCGCCTGTGGGATGAGCGGGCCCAGTGGTCTGCCATGGCCCCCTATCTGGGCGTCATCGAGGAGATGAACCCCGCTCAAGAAGGAAACAGCGGTGAGCTGCACTACTACCCCGGCTCGCCGGAGCTCTCCCGCCGCCTCGCCCGCGAGCAGGACAAGCTGGCGCTGATGGAGCTGCACAACAACGAGGTGGAAGACCTGCGCGCCAACATGGGTTACGACCCCCGCGTCGCCGTGCACCACCGCGATGGCTTCGAGGGGCTGGTGGCTCTGTTGCCACCGACTCCGCGCCGCGGGCTGGTGCTGATCGATCCGCCCTACGAGCTCAAAGAAGATTACTTCGCCGTGGTCGATACCCTGAAAAAGGCACAGAAACGCTGGGCCACCGGCATCTATGCCCTCTGGTATCCCATCCTGGGTCAGGAGGCGGACAAATCCCGCGACATGCTCAAGGCGATCAAACGGGAGAACTTCGGCAACGTGCTGGTGGCCGAGCTGGAAGTGGCCGCTCAGACTGCCGACTGGGGCATGAACGGCTCAGGCATGCTGATCATCAGCCCCCCCTGGATGCTGGCCGAGCAGATTGAAGCCTTCTTGAAACCCTTGTGCGCCAAGCTGGCACAAGGTGCCGGTGCCCAGTACAAGGTGGAGTGGCTCAATAAGGCCGAGGATTAATCCCGTGCCCGCGCGGCGCTCACCGAGTTCAAACGCAAAAGCCCCATCACGGGGCTTTTTCTATTGGTGCGGCCAGTGTGTGCGGCAGCCTGAACCTGCGCGCCCTATGAGCGGGCGGGTAGATCCTGTTTCAGCGCAACCAGCAACAGGGCCAGCAGACCAAAGGGCGGAAACAGACAGAGCAGGGAGCAGATAAGGGTGACCAGCGCCGGATGCTCGCTCTTGCGGCGCGCCAGTCGCCAGGCGATGAGGCCGACAATGATCATCAACAAGGCGAGGAACTGGCCAAGCAGGGTGGCATTGATATTCATGAAAGATCCTTTTTCATGGGCAAGTGTGAAGAACCTGTACTTTATCGCCTTGGCTGCGATTGGCAACCGCTGAACCGCACCGCCAGCTCGCCCCTTGATAGGTTCTCTCTATATCGGCAATAGATGAGAATAATTTTCATTTAATGTCATTGTGGCGGATACTACTGTCATCACCAGAGGGAGCCGCCATCATGAAAAAGACCATCAGCTTTGCCGCCCTGCACTTCATCGTGGCCTTTACCCTGGCTTACCTGCTGACCGGTGAGCTGCTTACCGCCAGCCTGATCGCGCTGATCGAGCCCGCCGTCAACACTGTCGCCTTCTACTTTCATGACCTCGGCTGGCACAAGTTCAAACCCGATCACAGCCTGCAAGCCAAGACCAGCAGCTTCGCACTGGTCCACTTCAGTGTTGCCTTCGGGGTTGCCTTCCTGCTGAGCGGCGAGCTGCTCACCGGCGGCGTGATGGCGACGATCGAGCCTGCCATCAACACAGTCATCTTCTTCTTTCACGAGCGGCTGTGGCGTAGCCGCCAGCCACTGGCGCTGGCCTGATCCACTTGCTGCCGCCAGCCTCACAACCGGGCTGGCGACACTCGCCCACTGAGCAAGAAACAGCCCCCGCTTCACATCCCGCGCACTGGCGGCGAAACCGCAACGTTTATCAAGAAAACCCATAGCCCATTAGCACAAGTGGTTACTTTTTCCGCCAACGGGTGTGGCAGACTAGCCTGCCGTCACCGTCAGCAGGAGCAAACATGAAAGGTGAAACCGACCTTGCCACCTTGTTAAAAGGAGCCAGTCCCGTTCTCAATCCGGGAGAATATGTCTTCTGTACCCTTGCCACGCCAAGCCAGACCTTGCTGGCCAGTGCTGTCGCCACGATCAAAGAGCAGGAGGGACATACTCTGGTGTTGCCCAAAGCATTGGCAGAGCAACAGGGTCTTGAATTTGCCTATGTGGCCGCCTGGATTACTCTCACGGTTCACTCCGATTTAGCCGCTGTGGGGTTGACGGCAGCCTTTGCCAGCGCCCTGGCACGACATCAAATCAGCTGCAACGTGATGGCCGGTTATTATCATGACCATATTTTCGTGGCGCATCAGCACGGAGCCAAGGCGGTTGCCGTATTAAACAGACTCGCCACCTAATAGATCATCCCCCCCCTGCCTGGCAGCCCTGACAATATGGGCTTGGGGATGACGTAGCACCTATGGCACTCTGGTGACTTTCAAACACCATTGGGCGGTGGTCTCCTATCGCTTACCTGATCGACTGAACAACATGGAGTATGTTCTCATGCCTTTATTTACCAAAACCCTGACAACTGTCGCGCTGCTGGGCGCCATGGCGGGGGCACAGGCACAGCCTCTTCCCGCGACCAACAACGACGCCCCGACAGGCAATGGCACCAACAATCTATTGATCGCGGCAGTGGCCTGGAAACAAACGGCAGCCGAATATCAAGCCCTCTACCATCAGGGGTATAATCTGGCCCGGATGCAGCTGGAAAAAGCCCTCGAGGCACACAAACCGGGTGACAAGCCCCTTGCAGTGATCACTGATCTGGATGACACCATTTTTCTGCCGCTGCCTTATTGGGGCTACCTGATCAACAACAATAAAGACTTCTTTGATGATCCGGTTTGGGATGCCTGGCTCCCCAAAAATCAGATGGTAGTGGCACCCGGCGCATTGGCGTTTTTTAAATTCGCAGCGAGCAAAGGGGTGGAAGTGTTTTATGTCAGCTCTCGGGATCAAGGAGATAAAACGCAAGAAATAGGGGTCAACCAGGTGCGACTAGCCGGCCTGCCCTTTGCGGATGACCAGCATGTCACCCTGCTGCGCGACTCATCCAATAAAGAGACTCGCCAGGATGAAATCGCGCAAGCCTTCAACGTTGTGCTCTACCTGGGTGATAACCTCAATGACTTTCGCCGCAAATACTACAGCCAGGATGTGGAAGAGCGCTTGACGCAGATGGAAGCAGACAAAGAGTTGTACGGCACTCGCTACATACTGTTTCCCAATCCGACAGACGGCCACTGGCTGCGCGCCATCTTCGGCGATAGCGAACCTCAGCCCAACGATAGCAACCGCGCGCGCTTCAAAGAGGCTGCAACCCGCAACGCCTGGGATGGTCGCTAATCCTGCGTCACCTCCCTTTGCACCATCCGCCCCTGAATCGCTGATGGGTGCCAACAAGATGGGGTCGCTGCGCAGATAACCCCTACTCTCGCACCAAGAGAGCAGGCTCTGCCAATCGGGGCCGCCCGGCGCAAATCGCGCTCGGCGGCCCTGCTGCATTGTGCTGTAGAGTGTGCTCTAGTAACGGGGTATCCAACCCTGTTTGCTGGAGTCTTCCCGATGAACAAGCTGCTGCTTGGCCCCCTGCTGTTTGCCCCTCTGCTGGCCTGCGCTGCCACCCCCTCCTTTGATTGCGCCAAGGCAGCCGGCGCGGCCGAAACCCTGATCTGCAAGGATGCCGGACTGGCGGCCCTTGATAACGAACTGGCGGCCCTCTACCCCAAGGCAATTGCCAACCTCTCCCCCGAACAGCTCAAAACGGAGAAGGCCATGCAGCGCGGCTGGATCAAGGGTCGCAACGACTGCTGGAAAGCCAAGGATCTGCGCCAGTGTGTGGAAGATAGCTACCAGCTGCGGATCACCGAGCTGCAGATTAGCGGCGGCCAACTGATGGTGCCGACCCCGGTCAACTACCAATGCGGCAAAAACGTCACCCTCTCCACCTACTTCTATCACGATGCCAAGCTGCCCGCCGCGGTGATCAATCTGAGCGAGGGCGATAGCCAGCAACAGGTGCTCGCCTATGACGCCCCCAGCGCCAGCGGCGCCCGCTATGAAGGGCAAAACCTCACCCTTTTTACCAAGGGGGACGAGGCCAGCCTGGCGCGTTATGGCCAGCCGACACTTAGCTGCACTGAGATCCCGACCAAGAGCAACTGACCGCTGCACGGGGGCCGCCTGCACGCTGCCCCTTGCCGACCACAATGGCGCCCCCGCTATGCCAGAGGGTGACTTCCGCCATCCGTGGTCACACACTCGTTATCGCTACCTTTTGAAAAACGCTTCCCGCAGCTCACCACCCTCTATCGATCACACCGCCTTGTTCATTAATTTGTTGATCCTGCCCAGAAATCTTCCATTTCCCCCTTCCCCTCTGCGCCACGCCCTTTAACATACCCGATTGGCAACACACGCCTCGTCGGAGTCACCCCATGAGCCCTGCCAACCCCATCCCGTTGGTTAAACGCAGCAGACTGGAGGCTGAAATTCAGGGGCGGTAGCCATGCTGTTTACCAGCGCGACAACCCCAACCCGCACCATGCAGCAGGTCGATATGGCTGGCAGATAAAGGGGGGATTTATAAACCGGCAACTGGTCAGTCAAACGATTGGATATGGTGTTTATGAGTAACATGTTTGCTTTAGATGCAGAGAGTGCCAAAGCAATCAAAAAAACCTCATTGAGCAAAAAGAGCAGGTAACCAACAAAACGATCAAGAAAAAGCCTCAAACAGGGTGGATTGACTGCTGCCTGCCGCTTAGCTTTGCGTAATTAGGATTATTCGTGAAAATAACAGAAGCAACACTGTCAGATTTGGAACCATTTTTTACATATTTGAGTGTCCAGCTTTTAGATAATGCGGCTGACGACTCGCCACTCTTTCAACCCATGGCTAAAAAACACTGCCTGGTTACGGAGTCACTCCAAGCAAAATTTCGTGCTGGCTTTGGATCTGGCGTAGGTCAAGCTGGCTGGCGAAAGCTTTGGTTGATCAAAGACACGAGTGATAATATTTTTGGACATATAGATTTACGTCATTACAACGAAGAGTACAGATTTCACCGTGTTATGTTGGGCATGGGGGTTGACTGTCGCGTAAGAAAGCAGGGTTTGGGTGTAAAGCTAATAGAAACGGCTATCACGTTTTGTCGTGAATCAGAAGAAATTGAGTGGCTTGATTTAAATGTGCTTACAAACAACCTGCCAGCTAAGAATTTATATTTAAAGTGTGGATTCAACGTCGTTGGTGAGATGTCAGATTGTTACCGTATTGACGGTGAGTCAGTATCTGAAACCACGATGACACTGTGTACAAAACCGCCCGCCTCACAGAGTGTTATTGTGGAGCACACCCGTCGTTGACGTTAATACACTCTATTATTTTCCGCATTACATATCTATGGTGTGATTTATAAAAAGATCACTCAAGTATTTATTTACACACCTGTTTTGGTCTATGGCTTGTTGGCTTTATTGATAACCATTGGGCTTCAACAAACCCGCAGCCGTAAAGTGAATAGGGCAGTAGCCTATATCCTGCCTGTCAGGATGATGGCCTTGTCGCTCGCAGGGATCAGCACCAGTTTCGAGACGCATAGCCGTAGTGCCAGCCCTTGTTTTCCCTCCGCATTGCCTGTCTCTTGATCAGATCTTGATCCCCGAAGCCATCATCTCTTTGGCGGCAATAAAGCCGTCCAGTTTACTTTGCAGTGTTTGCCAGCCTTCCCAGAGTGAGCTCCAGCCTGCAATCCCTGTTC